>JACQAP010000017.1 GCA_016194905.1 Betaproteobacteria bacterium | reverse complement strand
AGGCGTTTTTTTGCTATCTTCACACATGGCTGATCCTCCTTGTATGGACGGTGACTTCAGACACCACCATCTTAACAACGCGAGGCTCTCAGCCACCCTATTTCCTCGCACTCCTTGCGGCTTAAGGTAGTGCCATGACGGTCAGAGACAATTTATTCCGAAGGGGTCGATCGGGGTCGGACCACCACAAACCATTGATCGACCCGGACAAGTCCCTACAATAGCGCTCTGCAGGACGCTTAGAACCCCCTTTTTGGTGGCAAAAAGATAGTTTTAAGAGGTCTCCGCAATGCCGCGTGCCAATCGTCACTTCTTACCTGGTCATGTCTGGCACGTCACCCATCGGTGCCACGAGCGGGACTTTCTGTTCAAGTTCGCTCGGGACAGAAACCGCTACCTGCGTTGGCTCTATGAAGCACGCAAGCGATTCGGGTTGTGCATCCTCAACTATGTGGTGACGTCCAATCACATTCATTTGCTGGTCAAGGACACGGCGGAAGGCGTCATTGCCCGGAGCATGCAACTCGCTGCGGGAAGAACGGCGCAGGACTACAACCGCAGGAAAGCGCGTCTGGGCGCCTTTTGGGAAGACCGCTATCACGCCACCGCCATCGAAACCGATGCGCACCTGCATCGCTGTCTTGTCTACATCGATCTGAACATGGTGCGTGCCAGCGTGGTGCGTCACCCATTCGGAATGGGAACACGGTGGCTATGGCGAGATCCAGGAGCCGCCTGATCGCTATCGCCTCATCGATCTTGCCGCGCTCAGCACGCTATGCGGTTTCGGCAATGTCGCGGCCTTCCAGGTGGGACATCGCCAATGGGTGGACGCGGCGCTGCGAATGGGCGCAATGACGAGAGACGATCGTTGGTCGGAGTCCGTCGTAGTCGGAAGCGAACAATTCGTCGAGCAGGTCAAGACCGAACTGGGTAGCGCGGTCGGGCGTCGCCAGATTGCCGCAGAAAATAAAACGTACACCCTTCGCGAGCCCTCCCCGCCTTATAACCATCTTTTCGAGGGGAATAATGGGGTGCTAAGCCAAAATAACGCCTATCTTTGGGATACTATTCTTGATAGTACAAATACATAACGTGGTCCGACCCTCATGGCACTACATCACCGAGCATGCCTTTCATACTCACGGCAATAGCGACAAGTGCCGTAAAGATCATGCTCTACAAAATCGCTCTTTCCGATAGATCATTGGTTTGCGCCAGTGTCCCGCGTGATATTTTTCGATAGTCGTATTTCATAGCCGCATCCCGCGCAAATGTTGCATGTTGCATCAACAAAAAGGGTGCGCTCGGGGGCTTCCCGGGAGATCGCGTGCCTATAGTCGGCTGTGTGGCTAAAGTCTCCGAATTCTCCCCCGGCGCGCCCTTAGTGCTGCAATGGTCATGCCAGTCCGAGGCGCTGTAAAAATAACACCTTCGATACGATCAGAAAACGCTCTGTTTTCGAAGACAAAATAGAAATGCCGGCTATCGGACGGCTAAGCATGTCGTAAGGTCAACACGGAGTACGGTCACAAAGTGTCAAAGAATGCCTCAATGTCATTGAGGCGTGCGGATGCTCTGCGTTTGGCACCCGAGCACTGACGAACCCGGCCATTATTTTGCCGAGGGAAAGCGGCAACTGATCGACTCACTTTATGGGGCGATGATTCAGACTGCGCACGCCGGCAACGATGCGTTTGCTGCGATCGACAAGGCGCTGGGCAAACCTTAACACTCTCGCAACCTGAGCCGGCACTACTACTGACAAACCACTATATGTTGTGGTATCCTGCTCGCGTACCGAGCTTTTCGGTATAGACGACCCCGGGTTCTTGTCCGCCCCCGGACGGTGGGGCTCGTCGGACCCCTTGGTCCCTTCCTCCCTACGGAACCAAGGGGCTTTTTATTTCGTCACGCCATACTGTCCCGCGCTATAAGAAGTTACCCGCCGCAGTATTTTGAAGGGCATGTGTTCAAACTATCGCCCCGTTACCCGCCGGGATAGGCTGCTAACGTTCTTTGGCGTTGAGCGCGAACGACATGAGCCGATCCCGGAGGAAACCTGGCCGCTTGGATTCGCACCGTTCGTTCGCCTGCTCGAAGATGGATCAGGCAACGAGGTTATCAACGATGGCATGTTTGGGTTGTTGCCGCGCTTCGCGACGGAACTGGCCTACGGTCGGAAAACTTACAACGCCCGGTCAGAGACGGTCGACAAGCTGCCCAGTTTTAAAGAGTCATGGGCGCATGGCCGGCGTTGCATCGTGCCCGTGGGAGGGCAACGGGGTCACCTTGAGCTAGCCCCTATATGGCCGGCAACAACTTCGACTGGCAAACCCATCGCATGACGCACTTGTGGAACTTCGCGAACCTCACGGATGCTGCGAAGGAATAGACAGCAACCCAGTCCATTCGCCGGCCCTACCGCGCGCGCTTTGCTTTAGCAGGCGCTGCACGCCTTGCAGTGCTTGCCTTGACGTGGAAGTGTGGGAAGTGGGTCTACCATCGAAATCATGCGGCTGACGGTGTCCTGTCGGAGGCGTAGGATAAGTCTCCGACGGGGGTGTGGCTCATGGGGTCCGTGGCGGCCTGGCTGACCACTCGGCTCTGAAATGCCGCCCCCGTCTTCTTGCATCATCCGTGACGTCTGCCGGGATGGTGCCCTCAATCGATGTGGCTCTGTAAGTAGACGAGACGTGCGGATGGTTTGGTCGCGTTTATACGAGGAGGCACACGCATGAAAGCCAACGAACTTCAGGTCGCAGTGGATGTGGGCGCGCGCACGCACCGCGTGGCGGTGGGCGATGGCTGCGGTCGGCTCCTCGAGGAGTTTGACCTGGAGCACACTGCGGCGGGTTTTGCGGGCTTCTTCATCCGTATCGAACGCCTGCGCGGAAGACGCAGCGCACCGGTGGCCGTGGCGATGGAGGGATTCAATGGCTGGGCGCGCCCGCTCGATCGGCAGGTGCTCGAGCACGGCTGGAAGCTCTACAACGTCAACAACCTGAAGCTCGCGCGCTACAAGGAGATCTTCCCGGCACCGGCCAAGACCGACGCGATCGACGCACGGCGCATTCTGGAGCTGTTTCGGCTGCGCGGCGACCTCGCGGTGGCGCGCGGGGTGCTGCAGGAAATAGTGGCCGTTACCCAAGAGACCGAGCGTCTGAAGCGGCTCACCCGCCGGCGCCGGCAGTTGGTCAACGAGAAAGTCCGGGTACTGAACCGCATGCAGTCGGACTTGCAGGCGGTGTGTCCGGGGTTGTTGGCGATCACGGCGCAAGCCGACAATCTGTGGTTCCTGAGCCTGCTCAGCGCCCGCGAGGACATGCGTAGACTCGGCCGGCCTGCGCCCGACTTCGCTGCTCGCGCTCGAAGGCGTGGGGCGCGCTTATTGCGCGAAGATCGAGGCTTGGCAGCGCGAAGCGCTCTTCTCGCACGAGGCCGAGTGGGCGGGTCCGATGATCGTGGCCGATGCGCGGCGCGTGCTCGCACTCAAGGGCGAGATTGCCGCGCTCGATCAACTCATCGAGCCGCTCACCGAGAGCTGCGAGACGGCGCGGCGGCTGCGCACGATTCCGGGCTTCGGTCCAATCTGCGGCGGTGAACTGGCCGGCGAGATCGGTACCATCGAGCGCTTTGCCACCGAAGCGTCGCTCGCGCTCTACCTGGGCATGGCAACGCTTGATCACAGTTCGGGCACACATACCGGCACCAGGCGCCCGCGACAGGTCAACACCCGGGCCAAGGCGGCGATGATGATCGCGGTGGCGCGTCATATGGAGCAGGTAGCAATCTCGCGTGCTTACTACGATAGGAAGCGTGCGCAGGGCAAGACACACAACCAGGCCGTTCGTGCGCTCGGACGACAACTGGTGCGGGTGATCTGGTCGATGCTCAAGCATCAGCGCGATTACGAGGTGCGTTGAACAATCCGCTTGCAATTTCCAGCGGGATGTTCAGGCCTGCATAATTGCATAATGGCAAGTCGACGCACTTCGCGAAATAAGTTTTGGCGATCATTCCGATGTTCCGAAGCTCTGGAACTGTTTCAAGTCCTCACCCAGCCGCCGACGCGGCTTTCGTTCGCCTGCATCCACGTGAGCGCCGCATCGCGAGGCGTTTTCTTCTCGACGTTGACGAGCCAGTCTATCTCGGTAACGCCGTCGAGACCGAGATCGATGCGCGCCAGGACAGCCCGCGCCGCCGGTTCTAGGCGGCATAAAACGGGTTTAAGGGTTCGATGAAAGCAAGATCCCTTGGAGCGCTAGTCGAACTTCATTAATAGTCTGGGAAGTCCAGATCCTTTGTTTCGGAGAATGCCAGTGAGACTCAGATGCGCACGGCGCGGCATGACAAAGTCCTCAGGAAAGAACATGCTTGTCATATACACTGACCGGAAATGTGGTCTGTCCCCGATCCATTGTGAAAGGACGAACAACATCATATGCGCAAGATAAAAATTAAGAACCTCTTCATCTTATTGGTTTCGGCGCCCTCCTGCACACTTGCAATTGCTGACGACCAAAAGGAAAGTCTGCAGCTAATTAAGGATTTCGCCAAAGAAATGTGCTCGAGCATTCCCCTAGAAAGCACGAAGAGCGAGATAAAGTTGAAGGGTGATGCCCAAGCTAAACTGACAGGTGTTATCAAAAAGCTGGCCGATCTCGGAGCGTCCGGAGCAGTTGACTACTCAAGCCAAAAGGCGCAAGGCGTATTGCAAAGCGATCTGGCAAAAGCATTGTCAGACGCGAATAACTGTCGACTGCACATATTCGACACATTGGAGAAAAAACTCCTGCACAGAAATCCTGTTGTCAATCAGCCCAAACCCGTCAAAAATAAATCCGATCGCCCAGAAGAGACCGCCGTGAATGGCACGATTAACTTCTCAAGTGAGGCTGGCGACTATATCGGAGGCGGGAAATCGATGGATATATCAGATGAAAATGCAAAGCTCTCTGCGATTGCAACGGATAGGACTGTGTCCGTACATATTCGCGGAGATGATGATT
This sequence comes from Betaproteobacteria bacterium, assembly GCA_016194905.1. Lineage (NCBI taxonomy): Bacteria > Pseudomonadati > Pseudomonadota > Betaproteobacteria > Betaproteobacteria bacterium. The sequence continues at coordinate 148,236 of JACQAP010000017.1, read as the reverse complement.
GGAATATTATTTTCGAAGCTCCCGAGGGTAAGAGATTGGTGGTTGGAGCCTACGAATTAGCGCAGAGGGCACCGTTTCACAACCCCGTCAAGCCCGGATTGGAAATTTCTGGTGCAGGGCGTGGATGCAATACCCTCGCCGGTAGATTTGACATACGAGCTATTACATTCTCGAAAAAGAAAGCATTGGAGTTGTTTGACGCCGAGTTTGAGCAACATTGCGAGGGCAACTCGCCCGCTCTCCGCGGACGCATTCAAATAAAAGCGCGATCGAATTCTTAAATTGCTTTTTGCTCTGGCAGTTCAAAAAATAGATCAGATTCAATTTGCCCGCGGCCTCGTCAAGGAGGGCTACAAGGCGGGCCTGCTGCTCTTCGAGGAAGGCCGGGTGCGCCCCTGTCTGCCGACAGTCGTAGAGCGACTTGCCCGGCGGCGCGCGTCGGCTGGTCCAGAAAGCCGAGGGCATCCGCGCGACCATCGTCAATGGCGTCGTGACCCTGGAGAACGGCGAATCCACCGGCCACTTCGCCGGCGAGGTCATCAAGGGAAGGCTCGCGTCGTAAGAGACGCATTACCAGATTGAAAACGCCGTTTCCCCCTTGAGGCGCGCCGAGCAGCTCGCCTTGATGTGGGGCTTTCGACGAGCACTGTTCGAGTCCCGCAGTGAGGCGCGTTGTGTGCGCCTCGCCAGGTCGAGTTGCGCAGTCGCCATCGAGGCAGGCAGCACAGGGATACCCCGTGAATACGGGGCGCGACTCCAAGGGCGGCCTTCTTTGGGTTACCTTTCTTGGCCGCGCAAGAAAGGTAACCAGCCGCCGGGCTGCCCCCGGCCTAGCGAAGTACTTAGCGTGGTCCGACCAAATCGTCGCTCGTCGAGCGCGTGCCCCGTCCTGTCACGATGTGCCAGATCAGCGCGACCGGTGCACCGAGGCCGATGATCCAATGCACCATGCTGACGACAGGCCGGGTTTGCTCGTCGCTGTAGTACAGCACATACCCTGAAATAATCAGCAGCACCATGATCGCGACGACGACGCAGCCCGCCAGCAGATTCTTGCGTTGATGCCAGCCGACGCGCACGTGAATCGGCAGCAGGGATCCGGCGATGATGAGCATGAGCACCGCGGCGGTGCCGTGCAGGCGCAGCCACCACTCCTCCATCGGATGCGGAGGTTCGCCGTACTCCCCATGCTCCCGCATGAAATAGCGGTACACCAGCCACAGCGCCCCGGTAGCAAACAGCGCGGCGCCGCTCCAGTAGACCCAGTGGCGATGACCTCGGGAGAGTCGCATCGCCTTCCTACGTGCAGTAATTCATTGCGGTACGGCAGCGCGTTTCGCCGATCTACTCGCGACGTTGATCAGGTCGCCCTTGTTGCCACCTTCGAATGCCATCAGGTAGGTGAGCACGTCGCCTTTCTCGAGCGTCGTGCATTCGCGCTCCAGCAGGAGCAGGCAGTTCAGCCTCAGGAAGGTTTCGACGTATCGCGGATCGCTGAGACGCTTCGGATTCGCGGAGGGGGCGAAAGGCTCTATGTGGCGCTTCTTGGCATGCTTGGGATCGGGGTGCTCCCAATCGTTGATGACATGACAGGTGCGACAGGGGATGTCCGTTTGATGCGCAAGCACCGAGTAGCGCGCGTCCTTCAAATGGCACGACGAGCAGCTCCACAGGCCAGTGGCGCCTTTGACCTTATGCGGTTCGAGATAGAACGCCTCGCCGCGTTCGGCGGAGAATCCGGCGAACGATGGGTCTTTCGCGCGCTCTTGCGCCGCGTACCCAGCCAGAACCTGCTGCGGCGTTTCTGCCCGCGCAGTGCCCGCAATGAGATGACCACACCCCAATACGATCGACGCGACTACCACGCTTCTCAGCATCTTCTCCTCCGATTGCTTGTTATTGTCGTTGGCGCCGCGTGTGTGGAGCTAAATGCATGGCCCTTACGCACGTACAGCATACGCCATGGCGAATCAGTCTGTCGCATCCCGCCAGCCCCGACGCGACCATGATTCTAGCTCGGGTTTGGAAGCTGGGGGAGAATCGAAAACCTGGCCATTTCAAAAAGGGGACGGATTTATTTTCCCCGACGGCAGGTGTAGGCTTTCGTCATACCGCCTCGAATTGACGGAAGTTCCCCCATGCCCCGGATTGGAGGGAGATGCGATGCCATCGGAAATCGGAATCAATGCGCAAGCGCGACTCGTTGAATTCGAAGACGGGCAAGTCCGGGTCTTATATGACGGCATTCAATACGCCAGGGATCAATTGGTTCCCTTCCACATTTTTGGCGTGGACAGCAATCCCACCAGGCACTCGACCGCGGGCGCCTTTGTGACCACCTTCATGTACGCCAAATTCGGAATAGATGAAACTGTCTGGCCGGCGCTTGCTCGCCAGTTTGTCAATTCGCCATGATCGTAAATGGGGGACAGCCCACCTTTCCCGTTTCAGCACAAGGAAGCGCAGAGGAAGCGCACAGAGGAAGTGGAGGAAGCGGGTCATGGGCCTGTATAAATGCATAAAGCACTAATAGCAATACCAGATTGAAACGCCGTTTCCCCATGTGGCGCGCCGAGCAGCTCGACTCGCCGGCCCTACCGCGCGCGCTTTGCTTTAGCAGGCGCTGCACGCCTTGCAGTGCTTGCCTTGAGGTGTTCGATCAGCCAGCGCCCAGCCGGGCCGGGCGGCCTGTCTGTTCGGAACACTGCGGACATCACCATAATGAGGTTGGCGTCGGGTATGTCCTCGATCCCGATTTTCACCAAGGATCCATTTGCCAAATCGGTTGCGATCACGCCCGCCGGCATGCCGCCCCAGCCCAGACCTGCGCGCAAGAAGGCGTGCTTCGCGCCGAGGTCGGCAAGCCGCCAGGTGTTTTCGGAAAAAACGCCGAACTCTTTTCCCTGCGACAGTTCGGAACGGTCCGTCAGGACGAGTTGCCTGTGCTGCGCAAGGAAACGCGATGGAATTGCGCCCTTGAGTGACGCCAGAGGATGGATCGGGGACGCAACAAACGCCCAGCCGACGCTGAGCAGGCGCTCGCGTGTGAGGTGTGCCGGGGCGGTGGGCAGAGAGCCCATCACCCCGAAGGCACAGCGACCGTCCATCACCGGCTGCAAAACCGCACCCAGTGCTTCGACATACAGCCTGAGCGGCGTCGCTGGAAATTTTTCTTGAAATGCCGCGATGGCGCAGGTGAGCTGTTCGAGCGGGAACATCACGTCCACCACGACGCTCAGTTCGGGCTCGAGGCCGTCCGACAGGCCCTTCGCCCGGGCCTTGAAAACATCCATTCGACCGACGACCGCGCGCGCTTCGGCAAGAAGCGCCAAGCCCTGACTGGTCAACACCGGGGAGCGGCTGGAGCGGTCGAACAATTTGACGCCGAGCTGGGCCTCCAGATTCGCAAGCGTTTGGCTGATGACCGATTGCGCTCTTCGCAATCGGCGTCCGCCCGCCGAAAAGCTTCCTTCATCGGCTGCCGCGATGAAGATGCGCAGGTGGTCGAGAGAAACGCCGTCGAGCATATATCGACGCCAACGATGGTTTGTATCGAAAAATATAGGCTACCACGATTGGAGACGCGGCGATATTGTGCTTTCGACGAACCGAAAGGATTAAAAGCATGACCGTCATTTCCGTCATCGTTGGAAGCACGCGCGAGGGCCGTTTCTCGGAAAAGCCCGCGAAGTGGATTTTGCAGCATCTGAAGAAGCGCGATGGCGTCGAAGCGAGGCTGTTGGACCTCCGCGATTTTCCGATGCCCTTCTTCGACCAGCCCGTGCCACCCGCCATGCCCGGCCGGCCGCCGTATGAGAACGACATCGTGAAGCAATGGACCGCCGCGATCGCGCAGTCCGACGGCTTCGTCTTCGTCACCCCTGAATACAACTACGGCCCCGCAGCGGTGCTCAAGAACGCCATCGACTGGGTCTATCCGGAGTGGAATCGCAAGGCGGCGGCTTTCGTGAGCTATGGCGGTGGGGCGGGCGTACGCAGCGTCCAGCAGCTCCGCGAGACCGCGGTCGAACTTCAGCTCGCCCCGGTTCGCTCATCGGTCCACATCCCTGCCGCGACGCTGTGGGCTCACTTCCAGGGCGGCGATGTTGAAGCGGGACTGGCTCAGCTTGAAGGGCCCGCCGGGATGCTGATCGACGATCTGCTGTGGTGGACCATGGCGCTGAAGGCGGCGCGCGCCCGCGCGTCCCGATCCGCCATTGCGCAGCAACGGCTCTGATTCCTGCGCTTTTTTTCAGAGGAACCCCAATGATCCTTGCACCTACTAGATCAATCGCACCACGCCTGGCACGGGCGATCGCGCGTCGTACCCGTGGTCAAGCGCACGGTCCCATTACTCGTTTGATGAGCCCGTCCGACTTCGGCGAGATCCTGAAGCCGTTCGTGTTCCTCGACCTTTTCGACCATGAGGGCGCACCGTTCAACGGGCCTCTGCACCCCCACTCGGGTATCGCCACCCTGACCTACGTTGCGGAAGGTGCGGTGAGCTATATCGATCCCGACAACATCAGGGGCACACTACCGGCGGGTGGCGTCGAATGGATGCAGGCTGGACGCGGCATGTGGCATGGCGGCGGTCTCGACAAAGCAGGCCGGACGCGCGGCTTCCAGTTGTGGATCGCCTTGCCGCCGGAACTCGAATTGGGCCCAACCGTAAGCATCTTTCAGGCGCCCGAAGATGTGCGGGAAGATGGCCCGGCACGCGTCCTGCTGGGAAACTACCGGTCTGCATCGAGCGCCATCGAGTCCCCTTCGCCGATCAACTATCTTGCCGTGCGACTGAAGGCCGGCGAGCACTGGCGTTACGAGCCACCGGCGGGCCATACCGTTCTCTGGGTCGCCATCGCATCGGGTGTCTTGTCGGCGCCCGATGTACTGCAGCACGGCGATCTCGCAGCTTTCGAGCCGTCGAGCCAAGCGGTGGAATTCAAAGCGCTGACCGATACCGAGTTCGTTCTCGGCTCGGCCGCTCCGCACGAGCATGATCTCGTCCCCGGCTACTACTCGGTCCACACGTCGCCGGACGCGCTGCGCGATGGTGAGGCGCACATTGCGGCGATTCGGACGCGCCTCGTTCAAGAGGGCCGTCTGTGAACACACCCGTCGCCCGGTCCGGGCACCCGACCTCCGAGTAACTTCAAATTTGAACAAGGAGCTTACGATGATAAAAATCTTGCGTTGCGTGGTCGCGATATGCGGCGCCGCCATCATGGCGGCGGCGCATGCCGATCTTCCTCCGGCGCCGGGCGCACCGATCGCGCCGATGAAGGAAACTTTCGAGAAGCGGGTCGTGGCGACGGGCCTCGCCAATCCGCACAACATGGTCTTCGGACCGGACGGGTACCTTTGGCTGACCGAGCAGATCACCAAGCGCGTCACGCGCGTCGATCCCCAGTCAGGGATGACAATAGTCGCCGCACAGATTGACGACGCGATCCATTCCGAAGACGCCCAGGATGGCCTGCTCGGACTGGCCTTGCACCCCGACCTGCTCAAGGGCAAGGGGCACGACTTCATCTACGTCTCGATGACCTACGACGCGAGACAAGGCGGCATCACGCCCAATCGCACCTTGATCCGCCGCTACACGTACGACGCGAAGGCGCAGAAGCTCGCGTCGCCGGTGGACCTCATCAAGGGCCTGCCTTCCTCGCACGACCACCAGTCTGCGCGCCTGCTGTTCGGCCCGGACCAGAAGCTGTACTACTCGATCGGCGACCAGGGCGCGAATCAGTTGGCATATCTCTGCGTGCCCAACCAGGCACAAACGTTACCGACGGCCGACGAAGTGAAGGCGACTGACTGGCGGCACTATGCCGGCAAGATTCTTCGACTGAATCTCGACGGGACCATTCCTGCGGACAATCCCGTCATTCACGGGGTAAAGAGTCACGTATACGCATGGGGCATCCGTAACACCCAGGGCATGGTCTTCAGCCCAAGTGGCAAACTGTTCGCGACAGACCATGGCCCGAACAGCGATGACGAGTTGAACCTCATCCTGCGCGGCAAGAACTATGGCTGGCCCTATGTGGCCGGCCGCAAGGACAACGCCGGCTACGCCTACGCCAACTACTCTGCCACCACCGGCGGATGCGAATCCGTCAAGGATCCTGCGCAAAACGGCAAGACGGCCCCGCCGGGGGTTCCTGTGCAGAAGGAGTCGGACTGGTCAGATCCCGATTTCGTCGAACCGATCAAGACGCTGTTCACAGTCGACAACGACTACAGTTACACCGACCCCGCATGTGCCGATAAAGACCTCTTCTACATCTGCTGGCCGACCATTGCGCCGTCTTCGGTCATCTACTACAAGGGTGGAAAGAGCGGCGTTCCCGGCTGGGAGCATTCGCTGCTGATCGCCAGTCTCAAGCGCGGCGTGGTCTATCGCGTGAAGCTGGACGACACCGACAGCCTCCCCGTGGGAGATGCGCAGCCAATGTTCCGCGCGGTGGATCGCTATCGCGAGGTTGTTGTCAGCCCTGATGGGGGGACTATTTACGTTGCAACCGACGCTGTTCACCTAGGAACGACGGACGCCGGAAGCGCAGCGTTCAAGCTGGAAAACCCGGGCGCGATCCTGGCCTTCAAATATTCAGCACCCAAATAGCAACCGCGACGCCGGCCAACCTCTCCAATGGACAGTGCGCTGTCCACTCGTGATGGCGACGGGCGCGACGTGCAAACGATAAAACCTTTCGTGCGATGGTCCTTGTGCGCGGCATGCCCGAATCATATTGATCATCTATTTGGAAATGGAGCGCAGTTGTGAAGCGGATCAGCAATATATTTGTTGTGGTTGGCCTGGTAATGCTGGGCCTGACAAGCGCGGAGACGTATGCAGGTCGGGAGATCGTGACGCGCAGCGTCGAGGACGCCCACGCGGACCTGATGCGTACCTACAAGGCGCCGGGCGGGCCGCCTGCCGGTATTGTGCATTCTCGTAGCGCGGAAGACGCCAAGGCGGACATGATGCGGGACTGGAGTGCAAAACCGTCTAATTCGCCCGGCGTGGCAGTCCACGCCCGCAGCATTGACGAGGACTATATCGATCTGATGCGCATGTGGACGGGACACCTTCCGGATAGGAACTAGGGAAAGGCGGAAAATGATCAATCGACCCAAATCGACCCTCATCAACTATGACGGCCTGATGCAGGCGAACCTCGCACGGGTGTTTGGCGAGCGCGACGCCGGGCGGCGCATCGGGGCGATCCGTGAGCTCTATGCCGAAGACGCCGTGCTGCATGAGCCGCACGCCTCCGTCAACGGCCACGCGGCAATCTCCGAAGCTGTGACTGCGCTGCTTGCCAGCCTGCCGCCGAACTTCGTCTTTCGCGCGGTTGGACCGGCTGTCGGTCACAACGGTGCCGCGCGCTTGCAATGGCGCTCCGGCCCACCTGATGGTCCTACTGCCGTCACTGGCACCGATGTCGCTCTTTTCGAGGGAGGACTCATTCGTTCCCTCTATGTTTTTCTCGATCCCACCGGCACCTGAGTGTTTGTTTGAGCTCTACGACGTAATCGGGGCCTAACGCCCAAGCCGAGCCGCTGCATAAGAACGGACGGGGTCTACCATCGAAATTGTGCGGCGGAGGCACTCGGCCAGTTCGTGTTTCTACGATGCGGATGCGTCATCCGAGCCCGGCAGCTCGCGCGATCAGAAACAACCCTGCCCCGACGACGACGGCCCCGATGGCTCGCGCCACGCGCTCACCGGCCGGTGCGAGACGTTCGACGGTGATGGCTGCCGCCACGACAGTCATCGCGCGCAGGTCCATGACCCCGATGACGAGGAGGATCGCCGTCAGGCCGGCACAGCAGTAGCTGCAGTGGAGGCCGAGGCGCAGGCCGTATCGCCAGGCCGCGCCGGCGTCGGCCGGCAACTTACGGCCGCGCCTCTGTGCCGCCCGGCAGCAGGCAAGGTGATGTGCCTTCCACGCGGTGAACTGGAGCGCGCCGGCGATCAGGACGACCACACCCACCGCGATCGGTACGGCGCGCGCCAGCGCCGGCTGTTCCATCTCGACCTTGGCCAGCGCGACGCCCAGCGCAAAGGCGGCCATACCGAACACGGTCCACACGAAGAAGTACCCCACCCCCACCAGCACGGTCAGCCGACCCAGGCGCGTCTCGCCTGTCCTGCCGACGGCCTGGCGATAGCGCCACAGCATTGGCACCAAGGATGGCAGCATCATCGCCACCATCATCACGACCCACATGCCGAGGAACGATGCCGCGGCGCCGGGCCACGTCTGTCCGGGCATCCGCATCCACGCCATCGACATCGTCCAGCCGCCGGGCATCGACATCTCGCCCATCGCCGACATGGACGCGCACCAGACGATCGTCACCGCCGCGCTGGCGGCGAAGAGCAGCGCCGAGACGCCAAAAAAGGCATGCGGGGAAGCTCGATCGGAAACCATGCGACGCGAGATCTCTCAGCGAAATCGCTCAGCGCTTGTCGTACTCGTCGTGGCGCTTCCACCACATGCCCGTCTCGTTGCGCCCCTTGGGCGCGCGGTCGAGCCACTGGTACATGCCCCACAGGCCGTCCAGTCCGCGCGCGTAGGTGGAATAGGTGTGGTAGACGACGCCGTCCTCGATCACGAATGTGCTCATGCCCGGCCTCTCGCGCGTGTACGTGGCCGCGTCGGTTCCGGTCATGGCCGCATTCTTGGCGACCGGCTCCGGGACCGCTGCCGTCGCGTCCATCGCGTGGCCGCCACGCTCGTAGTTGTATTCGATGGTCCCCTCGCGCTGTTGCTCCTCGGTGAACGAGACGTTGAAGTCGGGGTTGAAGTCGTTGCCGAACGAGGACGCCCAGGGGAACGTCCAGCCCATCCGCCGCTTGTACGCCTGGAGCTTCGCGAGCGGCGCCCGCGACACCGCCGAAAGCGTGACGTCGTGATTCGCCAGGTGGACGACGAAGCCGTTGAACCCGTCGGCGATCGTCGAGCAGGTTGCACACCCCGCCGTGTAGTCGGGCCCGAACATGTAGTGATAGATGAGGAGCTGCGAGCGTCCCTTGAAGAGGTCCGCCAGCGAGGCACTCCCTTCGTCGGTCTCGAATCGGTACTTCTTGTCGATGCGGACCCACGGCAGCTCCTGCCGCCTCCGCGCCAGCTCGTCGCTGCGCCGCGTGAGCTCCTTCTCCGTCTCGAGCAGCTCGAGCCGCGCAGCGAGCCAATCTTTACGTGTCCCGGTCATGTGCTTCGTCATCGCTCTTCTCTCCTTCGTTCAAGTGTCCTCATCGTTCGTTTCTCGATACGACTTGGTGGTTGGTCATGAGATAGTCTAAGCGCCGGGTATCGAACGATGGGAGTTACAAGTGTGACGGGATTCCGATGGACTCGAAGCAAGCTTGCACCGGCATCAAAGCCGCGGCAGACGGCGATGGCGATTACACCGGCCGGGGCGGCCTTCTTTTGAGGACTTTTAGTTCCGACATAACCTGCTTACCGGTTAGCAACTGAAGAGAGCTTTTAGTTTGCGGCATAACCGGGTAAGCAGCTGCCTTCGCAAATGAGGGCTTTTAGCTTCGGCATAACCTGCTTAACCGGTTATCAACTAAAAGCACTCATCAGCAGCCAACCGGTTAAGCAGGTTAGCCTCCACTGAAATCTTCGATTTTCTTGGGCCGCGCGAAGACAACGCAGTTGCGGCGTAGGGTAATGCGGCGGATCGCGATCATTTCATTGATGCGACCGACGCGTTAGCCGGAGCCAAAAGTGACCAGCCGCCGGGCTGCCCCCGGCCTTCGAAGATTTCCTACGACTACCCCTATCTCACCTTGACGACTACCTTGCCTTTCGCGCGTCCGCCTTCGACGTAGGCCATCGCCTCCTTGGTCGATTCGAACGGAAAAACCTGGTCCACAACTGGTCGTATGACGCCGGAGTCAATCAGAAAACCGATCTCGCGCAATTGGTCGCCGCTTGCCCTCATGAAAAGGAACGAGTAGCTGACGTGATGACGTTTTGCTTTTGTCCTGATTCGATAGCTCAAGAGGCGCATTACCAGTTTCAACAACCAAGGCGACCCGATGGCTTCCGCGAAAGCGGGATCAGGTGGACCGGAGAGCGAGATGAGCTTTCCACCGGGTCTTAGCACGCGCAAGGATTTTTCGAGCGTTACTCCCCCCAGGCTGTTCAAGACCACATCGTAATCACGCAGGATGGTTGCGAAATCGTCTTTGCTGTAATCGATCACGATATCCGCGCCGAGGCGCTTCACCCAACCGACATTCGCCGTGCTCGTTGTCGTCGCTACGATGGCACCAACATGCTTCGCCAGCTGAATGGCAAATGTTCCTACACCACCCGAGCCCGCGTGGATCAGAACTTTTTGCCCTTGCTTCAGGTTCGCTTTCTCGATCAGGGCTTGCCAGGCGGTCAAGCCGACCAGGGGGACAGAAGCTGCTTCTTCCATGGTCAGGTTTTTCGGCTTGTTCGCAAGGGAATCCTCTTTGATCGAAATGAATTCCGCAAACGCACCGATTCGATCGGCATCCGGTCGCGCATAGACCTCATCGCCAGGCTTGAATTGCCGCACGCGAGATCCGACCCGGACCACGACCCCGGCGAAATCATTACCCAAAATGAGCGGCAAGCGATAAGGCAAAATGAGCTTGAATTCTCCGTCCCTTATTTTTGAATCCAGAGGATTCACGCCAGCGGCGTGGATCTGGACCAATACGTCATCCTCGCGCAGCTCCGGACTTGGCACTTCGCTGAGCCGCATGCCATCCTTGCTTCCATAGCGATCGACGACGAATGCCTTCATGACTGGCAGATTCATTTGCGACATGGTGAGATCTCTCCCCGGAGTTGCGTCGATCGTGGACTGGTCACCCATGGTGTCGCTGCGCGGAACGGTGGCAAGCGCAGTCACGCATTGACGTCGACGACTGTGCGGCCGCGGACTTTCCCTTCGAACATCCGGCCTGCGACAGCGGGCACGTCTGCGAGGCCGACCACCTGCGTCGTGCGGGCGAGCTTGCTCAGTTCCAGATCACGCGCGAGTCGCGCCCAGGCCTGGATGCGGACCTCCCGCGGGGCATTGACGGAATCGATGCCGGCAAGGCTCACGTTGCGCAGGATGAACGGCAGGACCGATGCAGGCAGATCCACGCCCTGAGCCAGGCCGCAAGCCGTAACCACGCCGCGATACTGTGTCTGCGCCAATATGTTTGCCAGCGTACGACTGCCGACTGAATCCACGGCGCCCGCCCATCTTTCACTCGCGATCGGCGCTCCCGGCTCTGAAAGCGTTCGGCGCTCGATGATCTCCGCCGCGCCAAGGCTGCGCAGATAATCGCTTTCCTCGGGACGTCCGGTCGACGCAACCACGCGATACCCAAGATGAGACAGGATGGCGATAGCGATGGAGCCCACACCGCCATTGGCGCCGGTGACGAGGATGTCGCCACGCTGCGGTGTGAGGCCGCCATGTTCGAGTGCCAGCACGCATAGCATCGCCGTGTACCCGGCCGTGCCGATAGCCATGGCGTCCTTGGTCGAAAAGGCCGCCGGAATCTTGATCACCCACTCGCCTTTCACGCGCGCCTTCTGCGCGTATCCGCCGTGATGCGTCTGGCTCAAGCCCCAGCTGTTGACGACAACGCGGTCTCCGACAGCGATGCCGGGATGCGAGGACTCCTCGACGGTGCCGGCCAGATCGATGCCCGGGATCAGCGGGAAGTGGCGAATGATGTCCGCGCGCCCGGTAATGGCCATCGCGTCCTTGTAGTTCACAGTCGAATAGTCAACAGCGATGGCGACGTCGCCGGGCATGAGATCTTGCTCGTTCATGTCGACCACGCTGGTGGAAATCGTTTTATCTGTCTTTGTTGCGAGCAGTGTTTTGAATGTCATAGTGCTCTCCCAAACAGGTTACTTTTCCAGGACCGGAGTGCGAAGCAGTGATGCCGTCAGCGTGTCGAGATGCAGGTCCTTTCGGATTCCGGCGTCCAGCACGCCAGCCGGCGCAAATCTGCGAAGCAAACGCAAGCGTCTTGCGAGCCCGCCGGCGGTGTATCGGACTTTCGGGCGAACCGCGCTGGCAGCCTGCAGCACGACGTCGGCGACGACGCCCGGCTGGTCGGCAGCGGCCATCACTTCCTTGAGCGTCTTGCCCAAGACCGCACGAATCTCACGGTACTCATCGAGCTTGGAATCCGCTTCCAGCAAGTTCACGTCGAACTGCGTCTTCGTGTATGCGGGCTCGATGACCGAGACCCGGATGCCCCTCGTGCGTAGCTCATGGTCGAGCGATTCCGAGTAACCTTCGATCGCGTGCTTGGTTGCGGCGTAGAGCGCCCCGTACGGCATCGGCAGGAAACCCAGCACGGAGCCGATGTTGATGATGCGGCCGCCTCCTTGTCGTCGCATGTGCGGCACGACGGCACGTGTCATCCGAACGACGCCGAAGAAGTTCGTATCGAAAATCGACCGGGCTTGTTCGATGGAGCTCTCTTCCGCTCCGGCGGGGGCGACACCGAAGCCGGCGTTATTCACGAGCAGGTCGATGCGGCCCTCCAATCGCATCACTTCCTTGACGGCGGCGTCGACGGATTGGTCGCTGGTCACGTCGAGGGCCAGGATCTCGAACGATTGCTGGCCCGCTCGGGCTCCCCGTCGGCTGGTGCCGTACACCTTGTAGCCGGCCTTCGTGAGCCGCTCTGCCGTAACCTCGCCGATGCCTGAGGAGGCGCCAGTAACGAGTGCTATCTTGCTCTTTAGCTTCATGAGAATTCCTTTCAGGGGAGTAAAAGTTACCAATCAAGTACGCGGGACTGCAGAACGGTGATGGTGTTGTTCGTCACCTGGCCCCCCATTTTGTATGATGATCATCATATTCTTTTTCGAACGAAAGCCGGTCATGAGTGCAGGTAAAGTCAGGCGCCGACCGGGGCGAGGTACTTCAGCGTGGCTTTGCGCAGCGCATCGCAAAGCCTGGGGTCGTCAACAGCACGCGCCAGCAGCAAGGTGCCGACCGCCGTGGCCACGATGACGAGCGCACGCTCGTGCGCGTCCGGCCGCCCCCAGTCGGGCGACTGGCGGGCAACGAGATCGATCATTTCCTTGATGCGGCGGGTGGCCGAGCGCCGCACTTCGGGCGCTTGACGCGGCATCTCGGAGCCGAGGGCAGCGATCGGGCACCCAGTCTCGACGGCGTCGAGGTGCTCCTTCGAGAGATAAGCGTGCAGCAGCGCGTGCAACGCCTGCTGCGGCGGTGCGGCGGCCGCAATGCGCTGCGACGCGGCGACGGAGTCCGCACCGGCGCGGTCCGCTGCCTCGGCGAGCATCGCTTCGCGCGAAGGGAAGTGCGCATAGAAGCCGCCATGCGTCAGGCCGGCGTCCTTCATGATGTCGGCGACGCCGGTGCCGCCGTAGCCGCTGCGCCGGATGGCGCGCGCGGCGGCCTCGACGATGCGTTCGTGCGTGGCTTCCTTTTGCTTGCGGGAGGTTCGTGTCATGGCAGCGAGCATTTAGATGACGATCATCATTTCACAGTTTGCGCGAAGTGTCAACCGGCAAGGACCAGAGCACCCGCCCGGCACTCCCGGCCGGCGCCCGCGGCCGCCTTGCTGTGCGTCCCGAGAAGTAACAGATCGCGACGGCGGCAAGCAACCACGCCCGCCAGAGGCTTGGCATGGTCCGACCAGGATCAGAAGATCCCTTCTAGTGATGGGGAAGGCAAAGAAAATCGCGATAGGTGCAGAGGGCAGCGAGAAGATTCTTTTCGTCAGCCATGATCCTGGCCTTCTCCGCCTCTCCGATGAGTTGGATCATATAGCTTTGCTCAGCGTTACCTTGTTTATCTATGAACGGATAAAGAAGGCTGGAATGAACACTGAGATTGGGAACTGCCCCAATGTCTTCGTTCGTGATGTTCGGAGCGTAGAACATCAGGTGCGGCATGGACATGGTATGGATTTTCATGTCAGGAGGCCCCAATGCGCGCATGAGCGGCGCGACCATGTAAGACAAACCCGCCTTTTCTGGAACTTTATAGGTCTTGTTCTTGTAACGATTTTCAATTTCAGATTTCAAGGCAACAGGGTCCATTCCTTGAGCGCGAAGCGTGGCCGTGTCCATGATGACGCTTAAGTGAGCCCTTGTGCCCACGGCGTCATAGCAGAGGGGAATATAGATGTCGTTGCGAAAATCGACCCATTCCCAGACGGTGCGCTCTACAAGACATGTCACACCGCTCGTCCCCTGCCGGGAAAGCTGATAGCCCTTCTCGGGATCAAGCAGATAAACGGTTGCCTTGTCCCGCAATGCCGGAGGCACGGCGCTCAGTGCAAACTGCGTTTCGAGTTTGGCTGGCATCTGCTCGATAGTTGTCTCAGCGGCCTGGCCGGACGATGCTGATATGCCAACTCCAGCGAGACTGATTGCGATTGATGCCACGAATAATTTGATCTTCATGGATTTTCCTATGTGGTTTGTACAGATGTATGCATAAAGCACTATCGGCACTATCAGATTGAAACGTCGTTTTCCTCTTGTGCGAAAACGACGGGATCAAGCCTCGCCTTTTGCCTGCGTGCCGAAGCTTCGAAGCCAGCTCGCACCGGTATCGACGCCGCGGCAAACACCGTAGGCGACCAAGCCAGTGACGGCGATCATCGTTGCGGTGTGAACGCCGACGGCCGCGAGCGCCAGCGTGAGCGAGCCCGATGCGGCGATCTCCCCCGCCGCTCCATTTCCCAAACATAGCGGCATCAGCACCGGCACCAGCATCAAGCCCGCGCCGTGCGCACTGGACATCATGAAGGACCAGAGCGCCAGCCCGGCCTTCCCGGCCGGCGCCCGCCTGACTTTGTGGCCAGAGAAGTGACAGATCGCGACGGCGACAAGCAACCCGCCCGCCAGGACTTGCATCACAACGCGATCCATCGACAGGCCGATTGCAAAGGCGCCGGCCACGAGCGCGACCGATGTGGCGTGCCCGACCGCAATTGGCATCAGGGCCCGCAGCGCCTTCGTCCGATCACGCGAATGCACGCCCCAGGCGGCGGCGAACATCCAGCCGGAGGCAGGGTTCAGCCCGTGAAGGGCGCCGACCCCTGCGACCGCCAGCCATGGCCAGTAGCTTGCCATGATGGATTCCCTCGCCCAGGCTAGCCGGCTTTTAGCTGTGCGCCGCGCAGCACGAACCGCCCGGCCTTGGCAGCCGGCGCCGGCTCGTAGCGGTCGTGGTGGCGCACCCACTCCATGCCTTGGCTGAAATTGTCCTCGTCGCGGCCCTTGGGTGCGAGATCCAGCATGTTGTACGTGCCCATCATCACTTCGACACCGCGGCCGTAGGTCGAGTAGGTGTGGAAGACCTCGCCTGCGTCGTTCTTGTAGAACAAGCTGATGCCGGGCGCTTCCTCCGCCGGGAAATTCGTCATGCCGAAGTTGTAGTAGACCTCGCCCTTGCCCCTGGCCCGTTCTTCCGGCGTGAAGCTGACGTGAAAGTCGTGGTTGAAGTCGGTTCCGTTCGAGGACACCCACTTGAACTGCCAGCCCATGCGCTTGCGGAATTGCTCGATCTGTTCGATCGGGGCACGCGAGATCGCCACGAAGGTGATGTCGCGATGCTCCAGGTGGATCTTCATGCCGTCGGTATGGTCGGCCATGTAGGAGCAGCTCTTGCAGCCCTGCTCCCAGCCGGGCGCAAGCATGAAGTGCTGCACCATGAGCTGGCTGCGACCCTCGAAGAGATCCGCCAACGTGCGCCGGCCCTCGGGCGTGTCGAAGACGTAGTTCTTGTCGATGCGCACCCAGGGCAGTGCGCGCCGCTCCTGGGCAATCTGGTCGCGAAGGTGCGTCAGTTCCTTTTCGCGCGCCAGCAGCTTCTTGCGCTCGGCGATCCAGCGGTCCGGCGAGACGATGGGATGATTGGCGAGGTTCGGTTGGGTGACGCTCTTTTCGTTGACAGCTGCTTTCATGATGAGCTCCTTCTCGGAAAAAAGGGTGAGTTCAGCCAATGCGCCTTCCGGTGGACGGCGCGCTTACTTGCGGTTGGAATTTCCAGTCAGGCCGTCAGCGGCCCGGCGGGATCAGGACGGACTGCGTTTGGGCCGGCGCACGGCGCGGACTTTTCCGCTCGGCCCGCCGCCGGCGTAGAACAGGTCCTTGCCGTCGGATTCGAGCCCGCTGACGCCCACGCCTTTGGGCATCTGCAACCGCTCGAGCACGACGCCACTGTCTGGATCGATGCGGCGGATCTCGCTCTCCTCCGCTTCCCAGGTGCCATGCCACATCTCGCCGTCGACCCAGGTCACGCCGGTGACGAAACGGTTGGATTCGATGCTGCGCTTGATGGCGCCGGTAGCGGGGTCGATCTGGTGGATCTTGCGATCGCGATAGTTCCCCACCCACAGGCTGCCCTCGGCCCAGGCCATCCCCGAGTCGCCGCCCTTGCCGGGTGCCGGGATCGACGCCACCACGTCGCCGGTGGCGGGATCGATCTTGTCGATGCGCGCCTCGGCAATCTGGTAGAGGTATTTTCCATCGAAGGCCGTACCCGCATCGCAAGCGACGTCAAGGGTATCGATGGGGTCGCCACTGTCGGGATCGAAGGCCACCAGTTTCGCGCCTGTCGCGGCCCAAACACGCCGGCCATCGTGGGTGACACCGGCGATTTTGTCGACGCCGGGAAATCCGTACTCGCGCACGATCTCGGCCGGACGGGTTGCCGCCTGGAGTCTTTCGCTTACTGCCTTGCCTGCCATCTCTGTCTCCTTTTGGCGCCCACGGGGTGGCGCGGTGAGAGCACTTTATTCGAACGACAGCGCGGTGGGGAGTAACAAGATCGTCGTGAATCCCGCCAGAGGAGGTGATAGCCAGCGCTGCGCCCGCGCCCGCCCGATCGAGCGCACCCGTCCGGCGGCCTCGAGCTCGACGAGCGCGCGCTGGACGGTACGCTGGCTGGCCTCCAGGGCTAGCGCCAGGGCCGAGGTCGACCAGGCCGCGCCGTCGGAGAGCAGCGCCACCAGTGACGCCTGATTGCCGTCGATGGGCGGCGCCAGCACGACGACTTCGCGCGCGCCGCGCGGCTTGAGGACGAAACCTCGCGGGGTCGCCTCGATGCGCGCCAGCTCTGCGACAAGCGCGCGCAGACGGCCGATCTCGACCCGCAGGCGCGCCCGATGCGACTCGTTGGGTCGGCGGGCGCCGAACGCGCGCGCGATCAAGGCTTCCCGATCGACATCGCCGGGCCACGCCTCGGCGAGCGCGCGCGCCAGCGCAAACAGCACGGGCCGGCGCGCAAGCGGCCGCCACGCGGCACCGGCGCGCAAACCACGACGACAGGCGTCGACCACCAGCGCGCCGGAATCCAGAAGGGCTGCAACTTCGTCGAGGCGCAGCGGCTGCTCACCGCCGGACGAGCGGCGCCGCGCGGCAGGACGATCGAGCGCAGCCCTCACCTCCGCCACCTCGGCCAGAAGCGCCGGCACGCGTGCCCGATCGGCCGCCTCGTGCGCGCGAGCGAGCGCGTCTCGCGCCGGGCCGATGCGCAGCGAGCGCAGTGCCAGCTCGGCCGCGGCCAGCTCGGCCACCGCCGCCAGCGACGGCGGCAGGCCACGCGCATCGAGGCGTGCCAGCGCGGCCGCGGCCTCGTCGAGGCGGCCAATCAGCAGGAGCCGGCGCAACGCGATCAGCCGCGCCTGCAGCGCGTTGGCGCGATCCCCATGCGCTTCGAGCGTGTCCGACGCCGACACAAGCGAACGCGGCGACCCGGCGAAATCGCGCATCGCCAGCGCGACTTCGGACTCGGCGACCACGCAACGGGCGCGCGCCAATTCTTCGTGGGTGCCGAAGCCGCGGGCGGCGCGCCGCAGAAGCTCGCGGGCGCGCGGGTATTCACCGAGCTGGGCCATGGCGGTGCCGCGCAGGGCCAGCGCCGGCGGGTCGTCGCGCAAGGCCACCCGCTTGAGGGCGCCGAGCGCGTCACCGGCAGCGAGGGCGCGCGCGGCGGCAGCGATCAGGGAGTCCATACCGACAGGCTACCTTACAGCACCGGCAGTGGCCGCAGGCGCAGCCGAACGCGACGTCGCCACGCGTTTCTATCACGAGGATACTTTCTTCGGCACCGGCAGCATGTCGAGTTCATGTTTTCCCAGGGCGCCTGAATTCCATATTGCATAAAGCCATCACCTTTGACTCTGTCCTGCTCATTTCTTAGCTTCGGTACCGCAACGCATCGACCAGCAACGCAAACGCCGGCGAGGACTGGCGTCGGCTTGCGTAATAGAGGTGATATCCCGGAAAAGGCGGGCACCAATCCTCGAGCACCCGTATGAGATTTCCGCGGGCGATGTGCGGCTGCGCGACATCATCGACCATGTACGAGAGACCGAGGCCGGCCAATACGGCATCCAGGCGCTGCCTGATGGTATTGAAGACGAGCTGCCCATCCACCCGCACCTTCAACTCTCGACTCCCCTTCTCGAATTCCCACGCGTAAAGACCACCATAGGTTGGCATGCGCATGTTGATGCAGTTGTGCTCCGTCAGGTCCTGCGGCTTCTTCGGTACGGGTCGCCTCTCGAAGTACGATGGAGCACCCACGACCGCCATTCGCATGTCCGGCCCGATGCGCACGGCGATCATGTCCTTGGCCACCTGCTCTCCGAGACGAACGCCGGCGTCGTACCGCTGGGCGACGATGTCGGTGAATCCATAGTCAACGCTGACCTCGACTTTGATGTCGGGATAGCTCGGCAAGAGCTTCACCAAGGCCGGTGAGAGGACCGTATACGCCGCATGCTCGCCGGCCGTAATGCGAATAGTGCCGGCGGGCTTTTCTCGAAGCTCACTTAGGGCGTCCAACTCGGCCTCGATCTCCTCGAAGCGATGGCCGACCGTGAGGAGCAGTCGTTCGCCCGCCTCCGTCGGCGAGACGCTGCGCGTGGTGCGAGTGAGCAGCCGCAGGCCCAGCCTCGCCTCGAGCCCGCGAACGGTGTGACTCAACGCCGATTGCGAAACCCCGAGCTTGGCGGCCGCCTTGGTGAAGCTGCGTTCCCGCGCGACGGCAAGAAAGGCGAGCAGGTCATTGAAGTTCTCTCGGCGCATTGATGAATTCTCCTCATAGGTCCATGCGGATTCTACCGTCTAATCATTTGCCGCAGCGGCCGCTACAGTCTCGACATCGACGATCGCAAACCAAGCGACCGCCTGAGTCAGACAAGGAGCTTGGCAATGGACATACAGCGAAGGCCGTCGACTGGATGGAAAAGGTCACCGACGAGCAATACCAGGTCCATTGAGGGCCAAAAGAAAGGAATATCGAATATGAAACTGATTACTGTGGCGGCACTATCTTTTTTCGCACTCGTCTCCGCATCCGCCCAGTCAAGCGAGATGAGAACCTTCCCTGGATTGGATGACGGTCCGGTCGTATCGAACGAAGATTCGCCGACCATCACCATTACGCGCAACGGTTCGCAGCCGTCGAGGAAAGGACCGTCTCAATTCTTCACGGGCTCGGTACGCATCGATTTTCTGTTCCAGGCGAAAGAGCCATCGCACACGACTGCCGCCAATGTCACGTTCGAGCCCGGCGCCAGGACTGTGTGGCATACCCATCCGCTCGGGCAGGTCCTGATCGTGACGTCCGGAACTGGCCGCATACAGCGTTGGGGTGGTCCGATCGAGGAAATCCGGGCAGGAGACGTCGTTTGGATTCCGGCGGGCCAGAAGCATTGGCATGGCGCCTCGCCGACCACCGGCATGACGCACATCGCCATTCAGGAAAGGATTGGCGGCAAGAACGTCGACTGGATGGAAAAGGTGAGCGACGACCAATACGCGAAACGCAGCGAAGAACTGGCGATCGTGCTTCGCAATGAGTTCGAAAAGTCGGCCACTGCGGAGCGTCTTGGGGACTAGCACGGCGCTCTTCCCTCTTCTACCTTCACAGGACATGCAGCATTAAGCATTTTTTCTAGCTAACGCCTGCGCCTACAGTTCGTACATCACACAGGGAAAGTACATCATGAGCAAGGTCTGGTTCATCACGGGTTCGGGCAGCGGTATCGGCGCCGGAACTGCCAGGGCGGCATTGAAAGTCGGCGATCGCGTGGTTGCGACGGGCCGAAACCTCGACAAGGTGCGCAACGCCTTGCGTGACGTCGCCGGCGACAATCTCGCGTTCATCCAGTTGGACGTTGCCGAAGAGTCACAGGCGAAGGCGGCAGTGGACAAGGCGGTGCAGAAGTTCGGCCGCATCGACGTCCTCCTGAACAATGCCGGCTACAGCTTGCTCGGCAACTTCGAAGAACTGGGGACGCAAGACATCGAACGCCAGTTCGCGACCAACTTCCGGGGCGTGATGTACGTGATGCGGGCAGCGCTGCCGGTCATGCGCAAGCAGCGCTCGGGGCACATCATCAACATGAGTTCCGTTGCCGGCGTTGTCGGCCTGAAGCACTGCTCCGCTTACGGCGCGAGCAAGTTCGCCGTCGAGGGCCTTTCACTTGCCGTGGCCGAGGAAGTCGGGAAGTTCGGGATCAAGGTCACGGTCGTGGAGCCGGGATTCTTCCGCACGGACCTGCTGGACGCTGCGAACGTCAAGTGGCCGAGCAAGCGCATCGACGATTACGCGGCGACAGAGGTGAGCGCCAAGGACATGTGGTCTCCCTACGCGGGCACGCAGCCAGGCGATCCAGATAAGCTCGGCCAAATTCTGGTGAAGCTGGCGGGCATGGATTTCCCGCCGCGGATATTCGTGGCAGGGGGGGACGCGGTAACGGCGGTTGCGCCGGCTGTCGCGGATCGACTCAAGGCAGTGCACGCCTTCGAGGGTCTTTCGAAATCGACTGACGGCAGTTTCTGATAAGGAGATCAACCATGAGCACGCTCAACGTCAATGGCCGTGATCACACGGTCGACGCCGACCCCGGCACCCCCATCCTCTGGGCCCTGCGCGACACGCTGGGCATGACCGGCACCAAGTTCGGTTGCGGCGCCGCGCTGTGCGGCGCCTGCACTGTGCATCTGGACGGCCAGGCCATCCGCTCCTGCATCACGCCGATCTCCGCGGCCGAAGGCAAGAAGATCACCACCATCGAGGCCGCCACCGATGGCAGCGACCGTGTCGGTGCCGCCGTGCACACCGCCTGGGTGAAGCACGACGTGGCGCAGTGCGGCTACTGCCAGAGCGGCCAGATCATGAGTGCGACCGCCTTCCTCAAGTCGCTGCCCCGCGGCAAGCAACCCACCGCTGCCGAGATCGACTCGGCCATGGCCGGCAACATCTGCCGCTGTGGCACCTATGCCCGCATTCGCACCGCGGTGGCCGATGCCGCCAAAGCCATTGCCTAAAGGAGCTGCCATGTTTCCCAATTTCGACCACACTGAAATGCCGCGCGCCCTGCAGCGCCTACTTGCCCGGGGCAAAGCAGACGAACCCGCCACCTTGTCGCGCCGCAGCTTCCTGAAGCTCGCTGGTGCCGGCGGGCTCGCGCTCGGCGCCTTTCCCTATTTGGCAACGGCACAGGCCAACGGTGCGGGCCAGGGGGCCAGCGCCCTCAAGCCGACGCAACAGCCCTCGGCCTTCGTGCAGATTGCCTCCAATGGCGAGGTCACGGTGACCATCAACAGGCTTGAGTTCGGCCAAGGCGTGCAGACCGGGTTGTCGATGATTTTGGCCGAGGAATTGGACGCGGACTGGAACCTGGTACGCAGCCGGCACGGCTCGAACGACGCCGCCTACCTCGACCCGCTCTTCGGCATTCACCTCACTGGCGGTTCCCATTCGATCAAGAACAGCTTCACGCAGTATCGCGAGCTTGGCGCGCGCGCCCGGGCCATGCTGCTGGGTGCCGCCGCGGCGCGCTGGAACGTGGACGTGTCTACCCTGCGTACGCAGGCCGGCTCGGTGCTCGGCCCGGGTGGCCGCAAGGTGGGTTACGGCGAACTTGCCGAGGCCGCTATGGCGCTGCCCGTTCCAGAGAAGGTCGCGCTGAAGGATCCCAAGGATTTCCGCCTCATCGGCCGCCCGACCACGCGCCTAGACGCGCGTGCCAAGAGCAGCGGGCGTCAGGACTTCGGCATTGACGTTCGCCTGCCTGGTCAGCTGACGGCCGTGGTCGCCCGTCCACCGATGTTCGGCGCCCGGCTGGCGTCGGTGGATGACAGCGCAACGCGCGCCGTCAAGGGCGTGAAGGCTGTGCTGCGCGTGCCGCTTGACCGCGGTGCCGAAGGCGTTGCCGTGGTGGCCGACGGCTACTGGCCGGCCAAGCAGGGGCGCGACGCGCTGAAGCTGCAGTGGGACACGTCGGCGGTGGAGAAGGTGGACAGCGAACGGCAGCTGGCTCAGTACCGCGAGCTGGCCGATCGCCCCGGCCCGCGCCACTTCGACGCCGACATGGCCCCGCTGGCCACCGCAACTCGACAGCTGGAAGCCGAGTTCGTGTTTCCCTACCTGGCCCACGCGGCCATGGAGCCGCTGAACTGCACCGTTGCACTTACCGAGGGGCGCGCCGAACTTTGGACCGGCTCCCAGTGCCCCGGTCTGGACAGCGCCGCCGCCGCGCGCGTGCTGGGCATCAAGCCCGAGCAGGTGACGATGCATGTGCAGATGGCGGGCGGCGGCTTCGGCCGGCGTTTCTCGAGCGGCAGCGACTTCGTGGTCGAGGCCTGCGAGATCGCCAAGGCGGTACGCGCCGCCGGCCTGAACGCGCCGGTGCGCACGCTCTGGAGCCGCGAGGACGATATCAAGGGCGGCTACTACCGCCCGATGCACTTGCACCGCGCACGCATCGGCTTCGACGAGCGCGGCAAGGTGCTGGCCTGGGACCATGTCATCGTGGGGCAGTCCATCACTTCGGGCTCCGTTTTCGAGCAGTACCAAGTGAAGAACGGCATCGACGCCACAGCAACGGAGGGCATGCGTGATCCCTACCCGCTGCCGATGCGCTTGACCGTACATCATCCCAAACTCAACGTGCCGGTGCTGTGGTGGCGCAGCGTGGGCTCCACCCATACCGCTTTCGTGATGGAGACCCTGATCGACGAGATCGCCCGTGCCACGAAGCAGGACCCGGTGGCCTACCGCATGCAGCTTTGGGGCGACAAGCACCCGCGCCACCGCGCCGCGCTGCAACTGGCGGTGGACAGGAGCGGCTATAGCAAGAAGAGCCTGCCGGCCGGCCGCGCCTGGGGCGTGGCAGTGCACGAGTCCTTCGACTCCGTAGTGGCTTATGTAGTGGAAGCCTCTGTGCGGGACGGTCGGCCGGTGCTGCACCGGGTCACCGCCGGCGTGAATTGCAACCTGGCCGTGAACCCGCGCAGCGTGGAAGCCCAGGTGCAGGGTGCGGCGGTCATGGGCCTGTCGACGTGCCTGGCAGGCTCGGCCATTACACTCAAGGACGGCGTCGTCGAGCAAAGCAACTTTGGCGACTTCTCGGTGGCGCGCATCACCGACATGCCGGAGTTTGATGTCCACATCGTGCCTAGCGCCGAGCCGCCAACGGGCATGGGCGAACCCGGCCTGCCACCGCTGGCGCCGGCCTTCGCCAACGCCATCGCGCGGCTGACCGGCAAGCCGGTGCGCAATCTGCCATTCAACCTGGCCTGACACGAGCCGTCGACCACGAGGACCTCACACGACGGAAGATCTCGACACATTGATCTTGCGCGCCGCGCTGAACAGGCAGGCGGCGGTCAGACCGAGCGCACAACTCACGATGACCGCGTGGTCGAAGGAAGAGCTGCGCAAGTTGGCACCTACAGGAGTACAAAATATGAAGAAGCGTAAATTAGGAACGAGCGGCCTTGAGGTCTCGGCTATCGGGCTCGGCTGCATGGGCATGAGCTTTGGCTATGGTCCGGCTACGGACAAACAGGCAGCGATCGCACTGATCCGGTCGGCGGTCGAACGCGGCGTCACATTCTTCGACACCGCCGAAGTCTACGGTCCCTTCACGAACGAAGAACTCGTGGGCGAAGCCCTGGCACCGTTGCGCAAGCAGGTAGCGATTGCCACGAAGTTCGGCTTCGATATCGATCCGGGCAACGGCGCGCAGCGCGGTCTCAACAGCCGGCCTGAACACATCAAGGAGGTCGCCGAGGCCTCCCTCAAGAGGCTGAAGACCGATGTCATCGATCTTCTTTATCAACACCGGGTGGACCCGGCGGTGCCAATCGAGGACGTCGCGGGAGCGGTGAAGGACTTGATTCGCGAAGGCAAGGTGAAGCACTTCGGCCTGTCCGAAGCAGGCGTGCAGACGATCCGGCGTGCTCACGCAGTCCAGCCGGTCACCGCCCTCCAGAGCGAGTACTCGTTGTGGTGGCGAGAGCCTGAGAACGAAGTGTTGCCAACGCTCGAGGAACTCGGGATCGGCTTCGTTCCTTTCAGCCCTCTGGGCAAGGGCTTCCTCACGGGCGCCATCAACGAGAACACGCAGTTCGACAGCACGGATTTTCGCAACGTCGTTCCTCGCTTCACGACGGAGGCGCGAAAAGAAAACCAGAACCTCGTCCAAGTGCTCGGCGAACTCGCGGCCCGCAAGCACGTGACGCGTGCCCAGATCGCGCTCGCATGGCTGCTTGCGCAGAAGCCGTGGATCGTTCCTATCCCCGGCACCACGAAGCTGCATCGCCTGGAAGAGAACATCGGGGCGGCTGGAGTCGAGCTGACGGTTGACGATCTTCGCGACATCGACAGCGCTCTTTCCGAGATCAGGGTGCAAGGGGCGCGGTACCCGGAACATCTACAGAAGCTGGTCGGTCGCTAAGCGGCAGATTGGCCGACACGCCAGAACCTGCAACGTCCCGTGAGGAGAGCACCATGCGAATCGGCATTCTCGGTTCCGGCTTGATGGGCGGCAAGCTCGGAACGATCTTCGCGCGAGCCGGACACGAGGTGATATTCAGTTACGCCCAAAGCGAGCAGAAGCTCAACAGGCTCGCACGGGAAGCCGAGGGCAAGGCGCGGGCCGGCACGCCGCGCGATGCCGTGAAGGAAGCGGACGCGGTATTGCTCGCCGTACATTGGTCCCGAATGGACGACGTGCTGAATCAGGCGGGCGACTTGTCGGGAAAAGTGGTGGTAACCTGCTCTCTGCCGATGAATGACGACAACACCGGGCTGGTCGTCGCCCACACATCGTCGGGCGCAGAAAAACTTGCAATGATGATTCCAAAAGCTCGCGTCGTCTCAGCGTTCAATACGGTGCAGAGCGAAGTGCTTTTCGGCGTGTACGAAGCCAGGCGCAAAGCTGCCCGACCGAGCCTGGTGTACTGCGGCGACGATCGCCGCGCCAAGGAAGTCGCCGCCGAACTGATCCGCGACGTGGGTTTCGAGCCGGTGGATGCGGGCCCGCTGCGAATCGCCCGATACACCGAACCGTTCGCGCTGCTCGTCGGACAGCTCGCGTACGAGGGAACGAGCGGGCCAGAGCTGGCGTACCGCTTTGAGTTGTTCCGGCCCAAGCGCCAGAAGGAGTAGGGGCGAACAGCTGGGGGGACATGGGGAGCTCGAACAACTTCTTGTTCTGTTCGTCGCGGCCGCAAAACTGATAATCATCTATCCGCTTCCTCGTCGGGTCGTTCGTCATGACTACATTTGCCATCACGACGCCACGCCCCTTCGTAAGAGGCAGCTAGATGATTATCAGGCTTTGAGCACCTTTGGGGTCACACCTTTGGAGTCAGGCTTGGTGTGGGTTTCCCCTTGTGGCGCGCCGAGCAGCTCGACTCGATGGCGGGAAGTCGACGAAGCTTGCCAAAAAAATGCAACTGGGACAGCTAGCGTAGAAGTTCGGCCAGGATCGACAGCCCTCGCTCGATCTGCTCCTCGCCGGCGTGGCTGAAGTTCAGCCGGAGGGCGCCGCAGCTTTCCGGCTGATCAGGATAGAACGGCTCGCCGGGCATGAAGGCCACGCCGCGCCGGATGGCTTCGGGCAGCAAGGTGCGCGTGTCCATGTGCCGCACAAGTCTGAGCCAGAAAAACAAACCGCCCGGTGGCGTCTGCCACGTCGCCAGATTGCCAAAATGCCGCTCCAGTACGCCGGCAAAATAATCGCGCTTGCGTCGATAGGCCACCGCTAGTTCGGCCAGGCGTTGGCTGCGCCCCTCATCGCGTATCTGCTGCAACACGAGCCATTGGCTGATGCGATTGCTGTGCAGGTCCGCGGCCTGTTTGAGCCGCGTCAGGTAAGGCACCAAGCGAGGCGACGCAGCGAGAAACCCCAGTCGCAGCCCCGGCGCCAGGCTCTTGGAAAACGAGCCCTGGTAAATCCACGATGCGCGCTCGATTCGGGCGCAAACCGGCGTGCGATCGCAGTCGTCGTAAACAAGATCGCGATAGGGGTCGTCTTCGAACAAGGTCACGTCCCTTTCGTCGCAGAATTGTTGCAGCGCCCCGCGTTCGGCGGCCGAATAGCAACGCCCGGTCGGATTCTGGAAGGTGGGAATGGCGTAGATGAACGACGGCTGAGCGCTCTTCGGCCACGCCGCGCCGGGCCGGCCGGGATCGAACGGGAGAAAATCCGCCCCGAAGAAGCGGAAGACCTGCAGGGCAGCCAGGTAGGTGGGTGATTCGAGCGCCACGGTTGTGCCGGGATCGATAAAAAGCTTGGCCACCAGGTCGATGCCCTGCTGCGAACCGGAAAGTATCAGGATCTGTTCCCGGGAGCATTTGAGGCCGATTGCATTGAGATCCCCGGCAACTGCTTCCCGCAGCTCGGGGTCGCCTTCGCTGGGGCCGTACTGCAATAGCGAACGCGGAATCGCATCGACGTTCAATGCCGGAAACGTTTCAGCGGCGGGAAGACCGCCGGCAAACGAGACCATGCCAGGCCGGTCGATGACCGAGAGGATTTCGCGAATCGGAGACGCGTGAAGATCCGCCAGGCGGCGGGAAAAGTGTCCGTGAACCTGCATTTCCATTTGCTCGATATGTCAAGTTTGTTGACGTATCGACAGGTTATCCAACGCACCGGTATCATGTCAATATGGTTGACCTACAGGCAGGCCGCGAGGAAAAACTTCGCGAAGCTATCGAGCTCTTCTACTTCGCATACCGGGCTTTCACGAACGGGCCGGATCACATTCTCGATGAACGTGGGCTGGGTCGGGTACATCACCGCATCCTGTATTTCGTCGGGCGCAATCCGCGGATTGCCGTCAATGCCCTCCTGGAAATTCTGGACGTCTCCAAACAGGCGCTGCACGCGCCCTTGCGCCAGTTGGTCGAAGGACAACTCGTCGTCATGCAGGCCGATGAAGCGGACCGCCGTTTCAAGCACCTGAGCCTGACGAGCGAGGGGAAGAAGCTTGAAGCCCGACTGACCGGTGCGCAAATGAAGCTATTGAGCGCCGTGTTCACCGCCACCGGCGACCGCGCGCAAGTGGCATGGAAAACGGTAATGCGCGATATGTCGCAACGAGCCGGAATCAAGTCATGATAGGTATCTACACGGCTTGCACACCGTGAAAAGCGGTGTAAGCGGTGTCAGGCTGACCCTATCAATTGTGAATAAGTTTCTCACCGAAGGAACGATGGCATCATGGATATTGATCAACTGGAATTCGCTTACTCGCCAACCACCGGCGTGCGGCGGGTGTATGAAACGCCGGTGGTGCTCGCCACCGAAGCCAGTCTCCAAGGCTACGGCTGTCTCGTAGATGATCCCAAGACATTCCCGATCGAGATCGTCCGCTGGCCGGTTCAGGGGTGGCGCCCAGTGGACTTGAATTCCGGCGATCAGGGCGGCGTGACCGAGGGTCTGTTCGAGTTTTGTTGGAAGGGCGAGACTCTGTATGCGCGAAACAACGCGGTGGGCGACAGCTATCTATTCGGCTGGAGCAATTGGCCGGAAGAGGCCACCATCGGAACCTCCGGCCGATTGCGCGAGCGCGCCCTGATCTGGCGCGCGAACTATCACCCGGACGGCGGCCAGCTCTTCTATCCGCTCAGCGGGCAGAGTTTCGTAGTTCCGCTGGCGCTGCCGGGAGACGATGTAACACCCGAAAAGTTTTTGACTTTCTGGTGCGAGGGTGGCCGCGGCCTGTACCTGCATCCCAATGTGTGGCACGGGGCGGTCGTACCGCTGGACGATGAGGCCGAGTTCCTCGACCGACAGGGGCGCGTCCATGCCCGCGTCTCAGTCGATTTCGTCAAGGAGTTCGGCTGCTATTTGGCAGCGCCGATGCGGCGCCCTTAAAAAATTAATGGGGTCAGAGCACCTCTGACTCTATTTATCCCGAACAGGTAACTGGAGAACCAAGGGAGGCGACCGATGGACATTCCGTTGATCAAGCAGGTCAAGATACAAGCTCAGGTCCTGATTCCGCTTGTCAAAGCCCTCCAGGCAGAACTGGGCGAGGAGCGAGCCAACGCCATCGTGCGAAAGGCGCTCGGAGACCTGTATCGCAAATATGGCGAGAAATGGTGGCGGAAGCAGGAAACACGCAACCTTGGGGAGAAGATGGCTTCAGCCTTTGATCGGTTCGCGGCTGGAGATGCCCTGGATTACGAGGTGATCAAACAGTCTCCGGATGCGTTCGAAATAAACGTCACCGAATGTCGCTACGCCAGGTTTTATAAAGAGATCGGTGCGCCGGAACTAGGATTCTTGCTGACCTGCAGTGCGGATTTTCCCATGGCAGAGGGCTTTGGTGCCGACGTGCAACTCACCCGTACGCAAACAATCATGCAAGGCGCCAGTCACTGTGATTTTCGATATACGCTGAAGAAGCGCGAACGAGACACTCGATGATGATCGATAGGCGTCGCGCGACGTCTTGGTCCAGTTGGTCTCCGCGGCACCTAGTCCCGCGACGCCTGCCGGCCTTACAAGTTGTTGGAGCGGACCGCTGGTAAACTGTCGCGGCTCAACGCGGGCGCCGGTGGCCGGCGGCAGCTCAACGGCAGGAGTAACGCCGGTCGGACCACCGAATGACATTTGCCAAGGACGTCTTCCCGATCGCACCTATCGCATCCTGATGACAGCAATCTACATCGACAGGGACTTCATCGATCGGCCTTCTCGCATACCTCGCCGAGGTTGGCGATCGATTTTTCGAAAAACACTTTCAATTTCTTCTCCATCAGGAACCTGAAGATCATCCGAACGATCGGGTTGTCGCGCACGAACAACTCGACCGCGAGATCGGCCTTGCCGCCGGGCGCCCGCGTGAGCAGATACCGGCAGGCGCTTGTATTCTTGAGGTCCGTTTCCCAGAGTTCCATTGTCGTGTCGCTGATCTTGACCTCGGTGGTCATCACCTCGATGCCTTCATCACCCCGGACGCATCGATGCGTCTTGCCGATCTGGTTGGGTTGGTCGTTGGACATTTCGACCTTGGTGACGCTCTCCATCCAATTCATGCGCCCCGGCAGGTCGATCAGCCGCTGATAGACCCGCTCGATGGGCGCATCGATCCGCCGGGTCAGTTGCGTCATCTTGCGCGGATTCTTCAGCCCTTCGGGCGCGGGCGGGTCGACCTTTACCTCGTCCCTGTAACTGTCCAGCGATTTGAAGTGATACTCGATCGTGCCGAGGTTGTCATAGGCGTCGGCGCCATTGGCAAAGGAGACGAGCCGGCCGTCCGCGTCCGCAAGCCTGGACAGGGTCGGCCGGGTGACCAGCAGGTACTCGGGCACGGTCACCGAGTTCTTCAGCAGGCGGTGCGCGATGATGATGTCCTTGCCGATGAATTTCAGATGATTCTTCACCTGCATGGTGCCCGCGGAGCCGAAATGCGCAACCATCTTCAGAGCAATGCCGCTGGCGCCGGCGCAGGCACCGCATTGGCAGATGCGGGCGTATTCAAATTTTTTCAGGTGCGTATGGAAGTCCAGGTACATCTTCCTGGCCTGCTGCACCAGTTGCTCGAGCGACGGCGGCGCGCCGTTGCGGTAGAACAGCACGGCGTCGCCCTCGAACTCGGATACCTTCATGCCGAGCGTATTGGCGTCGACCAGGATTTCCAGCAGTTCCTTAATGATGTGCTGGCTGTGCTGGATCTCGGTCTCGGCGATGAATTTCGTAAAGCCGCCGAGATCCGGAATGAAGAACAGGACTTCGTCGGCCGCCGCTTGGGTCGCCATGAATCGCCTCCGGGGTGCGGGAACGACGAGTCTACCTTACGCCCAGCGCAGCGTCGCCGTTGGCAGACCGTTGATCTCTGCCGTTGAACCATCGCCTTCGGGATCGCGCAGCGATGGGATCACGTCTTGCCTTTTGTCTGCGCGCGCAATTAAGTGACCAATACGGAAGACGAAAGCCCGACCTTCATACCTTTCCTCTGCGGTGAGAGTTGGGCTTTAGCGCCAGAAATCTTTGTGGGGAACAGCCGCCTCGTCCTCCAGCAGCGGCCCGACGACTTCGATCGCGCGCTGCCCACGCGCGAATACCTCGCGGCAGGGCAGCGACAACGTCGGATTTTCCGGATGATTTCCTGTGAGCGACAGCAAACGTTCCTCGGAGAGCGCGTAGACCACCCGCGAAATACCCGACCAATAGATCGCGCCCGCGCACATGGCGCAGGGTTCGGCGCTACTGTACAACGTCGCCTTGGCAAGATGCTCCGGCGGATAGCGGCGCGAGGCGTCCCGCACCGCCAGCAATTCCGCGTGGCCGGTGGCATCGCCGTCCGGCCAGCCGAATGCATTGCCGGCTTCGGCCAGAACTTCCCCCTGTCGGTCCACGATCAGTGCCGCGAACGGATGCTTGCCGCGCGCCTTCGCCTGTTCCGACAGGGTGATCACCTTGCGCAGATACAGCAGATCGTTTTTATCACTCGCGGCTGCCATATTCAGGCCAGCCCGGCGCGCTCGAGCATGCCGCGGCTGATCCGGTTGTGGCGCTCGACCAGCGGACCGAGGTCGATGCCGCGGAGCGTCCCGTCTTCGACCACGACGCGGCCGTTGATCACAGACAGCCAGGCGCGTTGCGGCGCGCAGGTCACCAACGCTGCAACCGGATCGCCGAGCGCGCCGGCATGGCCAAGGTCGTCCACGCGGAATGCCACCACGTCCGCCGCGTTACCCGGTTCGAGGCTGCCGATGTCGCTGCGTTGC
This sequence comes from Betaproteobacteria bacterium, assembly GCA_016194905.1. Classification (NCBI taxonomy): domain Bacteria; kingdom Pseudomonadati; phylum Pseudomonadota; class Betaproteobacteria; species Betaproteobacteria bacterium. The sequence continues at coordinate 117,183 of JACQAP010000017.1, read as the reverse complement.
AGGACTTTCGCGCCGCCCAACGTTGCCAGTTCCAGCGCCTCGCGCGCTGACATGCGGTCCCCGCGCGATTCGAACCCGGGCCAGCCGACCCGTTGCAGCAGCATCGCCTGGCGCGCTTCGCCGAGCATGTGATTGCCGTCGTTGCTGGCCGAACCGTCCACGCCGAGCGCCACTTTTACGCCGCGATCGAGCATGTCCCGCACCGGCGCGATGCCGGACGCGAGGATCATGTTGCTGCTCGGACAATGACAGACACCGCTGTGGCTCTGCACCAGCCGCGCAATTTCGTCGCGGTCGGGATGCACCATGTGCGCGAACCACACTTCGTCGCCATGCCAGTCCAGCGATTCGACGTACTCGAGCGGCCGCTTGCCGAACATTTCCGCGCAGTAGCGATTCTCGTCCAGCGTCTCCGCGAGGTGGGTGTGCAGGCCGACGCGCTCGTGACTGCGCGCCAGCCGCGCGCTGTCGATCATGAGTTCCGGGCTGACGCTGAACGGCGAGCACGGCGCCAGGCCGATGCGCAGCATCGAGCGCGGGCCGGGATCGTGGAAGGTTTCGATCACGCGCCGGCTGTCGGCAAGGATCGCCCGCTCGTCCTCGACGATGCGGTCCGGCGGCAGGCCGCCGCGGCCCTCCCCCAGGCTCATGCTGCCGCGGGTCGGATGGAAGCGCACGCCGATTTCGGCCGCAGCACGGATCTCGTCGTCGAGACGCGCACCGTTCGGAAACAGGTAAAGATGATCCGCCACCGTGGTCGCACCGCTCAGCACCAGCTCGCACAGCGCGAGTTTGGCGCTGACATAGACCGCGTCGGGAGTCAGTTCCGCCCACACCGGATAGAGCCTCTTCAGCCAGTCGAACAACGCCAGTCCGCGGCCGGTGCCGACACTGCGGGTCAACGACTGGTAGAGGTGATGATGACAGTTCACCAGGCCGGGCAGGACCACACAGCCGCGCGCGCTGATGGTCCTGGCAGGCGTAAGCGCAACCGGATCGGCGGCGATCCAGGCGGCAACGTCGGCATCACTGCCGACCGTTTCGATTGCATCGCCGCGGATGAAGACGCTTGCGCCACGAATTTCGCGGCGCATTGCGTCCATGGTCACGACGACTTCAGCGCCGCAGATGAGGAGGGTGTCGGTCAGCAGCGTATTTGCAGGAGCCGGTGTCGACATCTCGAATTCGGGAGGACGTGCCGCGTCGGGCGACTCAGGCGTGCACTGGCGCTGCGGCCGTCAGGACGCCGTAACGCAGCGCCTTGTCGCGCAGGTAACGCCGATACGCGAGCGACATGCGATCGCAGCGCACCGGCATTTCCGCCCCCGGATCCAGCGGCAGTTTCTTCGGCACCTGGTTTTCCAGGATCGGCTTGTCCTGCAGGAAGATGCGGTCCTGAAAAGCGCGCAGTTCGTCCTCGGATTGCACGAAGTTGGTCAGCGCGAGAATGATCCAGACGCGGCTCAGTTCTTCTTCTACAGGCTGCACATGCAGGCTGATGGCTTCGCGGAAATCCGACTGCGCCTGCGGCAGTTTTGTCAGGATGGCCGTCAGCGGCCGCACCACGCGATAGGTGTACTCCACTTCGCTGCCGCCGTGCGCAAGGCTGTTGGTCTGCGGCTGCCACGCATGGCAATGCGTCGCCAGAATGCCCTTGCCGCCCTGCCCGTCGTCGAATTCGGCGACATCGTAGTCGCGCACCTCGGTCCGGCCCGGGTCGCCGAGAATGCCGGTATGGACCATCGCGAAATGCGCCATGTCGAGAAAATTCTCGACGATGCGCGGGCCGCTGGTGGCCACGTCATACGGGCCGCACAGCACCTTGCGCAGATTCGGGTCGGCATATTCCGGGAACGGCAACACCTTTGCGACGGGCTCGCCGATGCAGACCCAGACCAGGCCGTATTTTTCTTCGGCGCGGTAGGCCATCACCTTCGCTTGCGTCTTGCCCGACAACTCGGGCAACGCGGGAACGCGAGTGCAGCGCGCGTCCGTGCCGTAATGCCAGCCGTGATACGCGCACACGACTTCGGCGCCTTCGACGTGCCCGATCGACAACCGCGTGCCGCGATGCGGGCAGCGGTCTTCCCACGCATGCACATCGTTCATTGGATCCCGCCACAGCACCACTTCCCGTCCGAGAAGACGCACCGCGAGGAGTTTGCCGGCAACGAGCGAAGACGAACCCGCGACGGGATGCCAGTCATCCAGCAGCGTGCGGTCGTCGGGTTGTTCGATGATGCCCATGCCGAAGCGATGCCGCGTCAGGTCGCGACCGCGAAGCCGTCGATCTGCTTCAGCCAGTACTGCTTCTTCTCCGGCGGCAGGAAGGACGCGGCGACGGAGTTCGCCGCCAGTTTGCGGATGTCGTTGCGCGACAGTTTCAGCGCGCGCTGCACGGCGAGGAAATTCTCCAGCAGGTAGCCGCCGAAATAAGCCGGGTCGTCCGAATTCACCGTGACGCGCAGACCCTTGTCGAGCAGGCGCTTCAGGTTGTGGTCCTCGATGCGCTTGAACACGGCAAGCTTGACGTTGGAGAGCGGACAGACCGTCAACGGCATGTTTTCAGCGGCCAGCCGCTTGCAGAGTACGGCATCTTCCTCGCTGCGCACGCCGTGGTCGATGCGCGACACCTTGAGGTCGTCGAGTGCCTCGTAGATGTATTCCGACGGGCCTTCTTCACCCGCATGCGCCACGGTAAGGAATCCCTCGTCGCGCGCGCGCTTGAACACCGCCGAAAACTTCGACGGCGGATGGCCCATCTCGGAAGAATCCAGACCGACCGCGTAGATCGCATCCTTGTGGGGCAGCGCTTGTTCCAGCGTGCGCATGGCGGATTCCGCACTTAAATGCCGCAGGAAGCACATGATCAGCCGCGAAGTGATGCCGAGTTTGTCGCGCGCCTCGTCGAGACCGCGGCGAATCCCGTTCAGCGCGGTCTCGAAGGCGATGCCGCGGTCGGTGTGGGTCTGGGGATCGAAGAAGATCTCGACATGAATCACGCCTTGATCGTGCACCCTGGCGATGTAGGCACACGTCATGGCATGGAAATCGTCTTCGTCGCGCAGCACGTTGGCGCCCTCGTAATAGATGTCGAGGAAGGACTGCAGGTTGTGGAAGTTGTACGCCTTGCGCAACGCTTGCACAGACGGATATTTGAGCTTCACGCCGTGCTTGCGCGCTAGCGCGAACACCATCTCCGGCTCCAGCGTACCTTCGATGTGGAGGTGCAGCTCGGCCTTGGGAATGCCGCGGATAAAAGTCTCCATGCCGGCATCAGCCGGCGTTGCCCGGATCGCACTCATGGATGAGAAACGGGACGACATACCGCCGTCCCGCCGTCATGACAGATGCGCAATAGCTTACTTCGGAATCGAGCCTTCGACACCCTCCACGTACCAGTTGAAGCCCATCAATTCCTCGATCGGCATGACCTTGCCTGCGGCCACTTTGATCGCACCCGACTGATCCTTGACCGGTCCCTGGAACGGTTGGAACTTGCCTTCCTTGATCGCCTTCTGCTTGTCCTCGAAGGCTTTCTTGCCATCGGCCGGGACTGCCGCATTCACCGGCGACATCACCACCAGGTTCTCCTTCAAGCCCCACTTCACGACGTCCGGCTTCCAGGTTCCCGCCAGAATGGATTTCACCGCCGCGACGTAGTACACGCCCCAGTTGTTGGTGTTCGCCGACAGATGCGCCTTGGGCGCGAACTTGGTCATGTCCGAATCCCAGCCGAAGGCATAGACGCCTTTTTCCTGCGCCACCTGCAGCACCGCAGGCGAGTCGGTGTTCTGGCACATCACGTCCGCGCCCTGCGCGACCAGCGTCTCCGCGGCCTGGCGTTCCTTGGCCGGGTCATACCAGGTGTTGACCCAGATCACCTTGGTCTTTATTTTCGGGTTGACGCTCTGCGCACCGAGCGTGAATGCATTGATGTTGCGGATCACTTCCGGGATCGGGAAAGAGCCGACGAAGCCCAGCGTGTCGGACTTGGTCATCTTGCCGGCCAGGATGCCGAGCAGATACGCTCCTTCGTAGAACCGGGCTTCGTAGACACCGAGGTTTTTCGACGTCTTGTAGCCGGTGGCGTGCTCGAAAATCACATCCGGAAAGCTTTGCGCGACCTTCACGGTTGCGTTCATGTAACCGAACGAGGTGGTGAAGATCACTTTGTTGCCGTCGGTGACGAGCTGGCGGATGACTCGCTCCGCGTCGGCGCCTTCCGGCACGTTCTCGACGAAAGTCGTTTTCACCTTGCCGGCCAGCTCCTTCTCCAGCATCAGGCGGCCCTGGTCGTGCGCATAAGTCCAGCCCGCGTCCCCCACCGGCCCGACATAGACGAACCCGACCTTGAGCGGCTCGGCGGCGATGACGCCACCCGCCGCGCCCAGCGCCAGGACTGCGCCCAGCAGCGATGCGGCCAGACGGGAACCGAATCTTTTCATGACTTCCTCCTTGATGTTTCCAACATGCATGAACAACCTGCCATAAGCTTATATCAACGAAACCGTCACGCGGCGGCATCTTGCCGCCGCGTGACGGAATGTACCCGCCGTTGCCGCGCAGGATCCGCCGGCCTAGAAGTGATATTCGGCGCGGATCATCGGGGTCTTGGCGAAGGCGCCGTCGCCGGCCGGACCGTTGTGGTCATTACCGAACTTGTTCTCCCAGTATTCGTATTCGAGGCCCACCTTGAACATATCCTTGGGGCCACCCGCGATACGTCCCACGTCCAGCATGATTGCGCCGTCGAAATGGATTTCTGTCTTGGTGTCTCCGCCGAACTCATCCTTGCCCTTGGGGGCGATGACGTCGAAGTAGCCCTGGAAACGGAATGGCGAGGAACCGATGGGAATGCCCCAGGCGAGATCCAGCATCGCATGCGTGTCGTAGTCGTAGCGGCTGGTGATGCCGACCGGCGCGTTGCTCTCCCAGAGTGCCAGCACGCTGACGTTCAGGAAGCCGGGAACATCCATCATGACGGTCGGACCGATCACGAGCATTCGCTTCTTGGAGGAGTAACCGACATCGTTCTTCGTGTTCCAGTCGAAGCCGAATGTGCCGCCGATGTCGCGCACGATCCCGAATTTGTAGTCACCGCCCGTGACCTTGGCGAGGTCGACGGTATTGCGGTAGACCAGGTACGCCTCCTGCGCTCCCGTGCTGTTCGCGCCCGGATCGTTGCTGTCCGACATCAGGAAGTCGACATTGAAGAAATTCACACCGTACTTGTAGCCGCTCACGTGCTGCAAATCGATGATGCTCTTGCTGATGTCCTCGTTGTTGAACGGTTCGCGGAACTTGGTGCCGTACCGGTAGCCGATCGAGGTATCGCTCCATTCCGCCGCGACGGCGGATGTCATGCCCGCGCCAAGCACGGTTCCCAATGCCACAGCGCCGGCCACAAGTGCCGTCGCCACCTTTCGATTTATCCCGCTCATTTTGCAAACTCCCTTGAAGTCTTCGAGCCCATGAACCGCTGCCGGGAAGATCTGCATTCCGATCTATCCGGCAACGCGCAAGCACCCCATCGGAACGCGCGATTGCATCCAATAAAATGCACTGCGTGGATACTCTGCAAACCCTATGCCACCGGTCGGCAAACCGCACCGCGAGTGCGGGCAGACAGTCAAAACATGGACTTAAAAAAAATTTTGAAGCAGCATCCACGCTTCAAAATGAAGCCTGCGCGGAGCACGCGTGTTCACGAATGGTGCAATGCGGGGATTGTTGGCGGATGGAAACGAGGCAGGTGCGGAGCACGCCGGCGACCGGAAATGCGCAGCGGAATACGCATTCCCGGAAAAAGACTGTATACACTTTCCCGGCCCCGGCCGGCCGTCAGAAAACGACCGATTCGATCAGATAGCGTCCGGGTAGCGCGGCTACATCGCAGTTTTCGCTGGGACCGGCGCGCTCGACGACCAGAAAATCGCTGACGCCGCCGAGCGAGAGCAACGGATGGTGCCAGACGCCGCGGGCGTAGTTCACGCCCTGGCGGCCATTGCTCAGAAAGGCGAATGGCTCGCCGGGCCGTCCGTCCGTGCCGTCGGCCGCCACCACGATCAGAAAAGGAATCACGCCCACCGGCACGAAGGCCTGGCTACCCAGCGGGTGGCGCTCGACTTCGGACAACTGCAACGGAAAACGCACCGGCTGGCCGCGGAACACGCTGAGCGCCGTGCGGCCGCCCTGCATCGACACATCGATCTGCGCGAGGTCGTTGAAGCGCATTGCCGTGCCGTCATTGATGGCGAAGGAGCGCGAGCCATCGGTCTCGATCACGTCGCCGAAGCGCGCAAACCCCGCGCGCGTAAGCGGCCGCACCTCCAGTACCTGCGCCGCGCTCATCGCCGCCCCGCAGAGACCTGGCCCCACAGGCGCAGCCGGCTCACGCCGCCGTCGGGAATGATGTTGAAGCGCACGTGCGTGATCGCGCCGAGGCCGCTGATCTGCTCCGCGAATACGTGCACCGCGTCCATCGACAGTGGCTGTTCGGGCAGCAGCACCGGCCAGAACATGCTTTGCGTCACCAGCGCCTCGTCAGGCACGTTCTTCGCGTTGGTGGCCTGCAGCGAGCAACGATCGGGATAGTTGCCCTTGAAATGCGCGGTATCGACTTCGATCCTGCGGATGATTCCGGGCCAGCCCAGCGCGATCACGCTCCAGTCGTTGCCCGGTTCGCGCCGGCGGCGCGTTTCCCAGCCGTCGCCCATGTTCTCGCCACGCCCGGGCGCCAGCAGATTGATCGGATTGCCGAAATGCGCGTCGTTCCACGCCACCGGACGGCCGCCGTTTTCGACGGCGGCGAGGTCGTAGAGCGTGTCGCCGCCGCGCTGCGACCAGTCGCGCGCGACCTCTCCATACACGCGCAGCCGGGCAATGCCGCCGTCGGGATAAATGTTGAGCCGCACGTGGCTCCATATCCGCGGGTCGGCTATCGCCGGATAGTGATGCGTGTTGCCGGCGAGTTTGAGCGGCGCAAGCAGTTCGACCCATTCGGCATCCGCGCCGGGGTCGCCCTCCGACAGGCACGCTTCGATCGAAGCAGCGGGCGGATAGTTGCCGGTGAAATGGCTGGTGTCGATGTCGAAACCGCGTATCGCTCCCGGCAGGCCCAGGCGGATCACGCAGAAGTCGTGGCCGGGACCCCGCCGGCGGCGGGTCTCCCACCCGTCCATCCACTTGCCGTTCTCGTCGTATTTGCCGGCGACGAACACCGCGGCGGCACGTGCCAGCATGCGATCCTTCGGCGCGAAGAATTCGTCGCTTGCCGAAAGCGCCCTGGCGCCGATGCGTGGATCGGCCAGGTTCACGCATCGGCGCACGAAGTCCGGTGCGTCCGGATTCATTTGTTTGTCTGTCATGGGCCGCTCCTTGCCAGCTCCCGCTTATCCGATCAGGTCATGCAGCCGGAACCCGGCGATGCGCCCGATTTCCAGCAGGCAAGCGCTGAATTCCTGTTCCGCGGAATGCGCGAGCCGCTGTTCCAGCTGGCCGATGATCTGCGTGCGCGTCAGTCCGCGTACCGCGACAATGAACGGAAATTCGAATTTCTTCCGGTAGGCGGCATTCAATGCCTGCAGTCGTGCGAACTCTTCCGGCGTGCAGCGATCGAGGCCGGCGCCGGCTTGCTCGCTGCGCGACGCACCGGTCAGCTGCCCCGCCACCGCAAGCCTGCCCGCGAGTTCCGGATGCGCGCGAATCAATGCCAGTTGCTCCTCGTGGCCGGCGGCCGCGACAACTTCTTCCATCGCCGCGTGCAGCGCGTCGCGCGACCGGAACGGCCGCGCTTTCCATGTCCGCTCCGCAACCCAGGGCGAATGCTCGTAGATGCCGCCGAGCTGTTCAATGAATGCCTCGCGGTCCAGCGCATCGATTTGATGGATCGAAATCGTCACGCCGGCGCGAGATAAGGGTGATGCTCGGCCCAGTGGCGGGCGATTTCCACGCGCCGGCAGATCCAGACCCTGTCGTGCTTCTGCACGTGGTCGAGGAAACGCGCCAGCGCGGCGATGCGCGCGGGACGGCCCGCGAGGCGGCAATGCAGGCCGATCGACAGCATCTTCGGCGCCGACTCCCCTTCCGCGTAGAGCACGTCGAACGCATCCTTCAGATAGCTGAAGAACTGGTCGCCGCTGTTGAAGCCCTGCGCCGTGGCAAAGCGCATGTCGTTGGTGTCGAGCGCGTACGGCACGATGAGGACCGGCCTGTCCCCGACCATTTCCCAGTAGGGCAGGTCGTCGCTGTAGGAATCCGCGTCGTAGAGGAAGCCGCCGTGCTCCACGACAAGGCGCCGGGTATTCTCGCTGGTGCGCCCGGTGTACCAGCCCAGCGGGGCGACACCGGCGACGCGGCGGATCGCCTCGACCGCCAGGCTGACGTGCTCGCGTTCGGTGTTTTCGTCCACGCCGTGATAGTTGATCCAGCGCCAGCCATGGCTGGCAATTTCATGGCCGAGGGCGGCCATCGCGGCCACCGCTTCCGGATTGCGCGCCACCGCCATGCCCACCGCAAATACGGTCAGCGGCAACCGGCGCTGCTCGAACAACCGCAGCAGCCGCCACAGCCCGGCGCGGCTGCCGTACTCGTAAAGCGACTCCATGCTCATGTGCCGTGCGCCCACGAAGGGTTGCGCGCCGACGATTTCCGAGAGGAAGGTTTCCGAGGCCGGGTCGCCGTGCAGCACGCTGTTCTCCGCGCCCTCCTCATAGTTGAGCACGAACTGCAGTGCGACGCGCGCCTCGCCCGGCCATCTCGCATGCGGCGGATTGCGCCCGTAACCGATCAGGTCGCGCGGATAGCCGGGGTCAAAGCTGCCGGGTGCGTTCATGCCGTCACGCCCAGGATTTTCGCCAGGTCGATGTTCTCATCGTCGTCTTTGAGCTTGAGCTTGCGCTCGATGGCGAGCAAATGCCGGTCCATGCGCTCCGCCGCCTTGCGTGTCTCGCCTTCGACTATCAGGTCGATGAGCTCGTTATGTTCCTCGCTGGCGCAGGGTATGCTGCCGGGACTTTCGTAGAGCGCAATGATCAGCGAGCAACGCGACACGAGCTCCGTCAGGTAGCGCAGCAGGACTTTGTTGGCTGCCGCCTCGGCGAGCATGATATGGAATTCGCCGCCCAGCCGGATCCAGGCTGGGCGGTCGCCGCGATGCAATGCGGCGTCTTCCTCCTTCACCAGCTGGCGCAACCGGGCGATCTGCGGCCTCGTGGCGCGCATCACGGCCAGCGGCACAATCGCCGCCTCGACGGCGCGGCGCGCGATGAAGATCTCGCGCGTTTCCTGCGGCGTGGGACGTGCGACAATGGCGCCGCGGTTCGGGCGCAACTCGATGATGTGTTCATGCGCGAGCCGTTGCAGCGCCTTGCGCACGATGGTGCGGCTTACCTTGAACAGCTCGCAGAAAGTCGACTCGGTGAGTTTCGTGCCGGGCGGCAGGCGCTGGCTCATGACGGCGTTGAACACCGAGTCGTAAATGCGCCTGTCGGTCCCGGACAGGCCGCGCTTCGCCTTGGCTCGAACCGCCTCGGGGGCGCGGACAGACAGCTTCGCCGTTTTTTTTCCGGTCCGCCTCACGCCTTTGCTATTCTTCAGACTCATCACGGTTGCAGGGACGCCGGGTTTGTTGCGTGGCATGCATATTGCACAACCTCGCGACAATATTCAAAGTGATTGTACACGACGGGTTCCGGTCCGGCTGCGTTGCAGCCGATGCGATGCGCGGACCGGAATTGGTGCGGCAGGAGGAGCCTCCGCCCCAGCGTGGCGCATTCGGCCGGGCCGGAACGCAACGTCCGCGCTATATTATGTATACAGTTTTATGACCGAGGGCACGGCGACGCACCGTTTCCGATGGGCAAGCTCACCACGCACATTCTCGATACCGCGCATGGCCGCCCCGCGGCCGGCATGCTGATCGAACTGCGCCGCCTGCCTGCGGACGAGGTCCTGTTCTCGGGGCGCAGCGATGCGGACGGACGCTGCGGGCGGCCGCTGCTCGAAGGCGCGTCTTTCGTCCCGGGCGAATACGAACTGGTGTTCCATACGGCCGATTATTTCCGCGCGCTCGGCGTGAAGCTTCCCGATCCGCCCTTCCTCGACCGGATCGCGTTGCGTTTCGGCCTCTCCGGCATCGACCAGCACTATCACGTTCCGTTGCTGGTATCGCCGTGGAGTTACTCCACTTATCGCGGCAGCTGAACATGCCGGCCCGCCGATCCATCCGGTTCATCCTCGATGGCGAAGTTGTGCAACTCGACGACGTCGCACCGACGATGACGGTGCTGGAGTATCTGCGCGAGAAGCTCGGACGCACCGGCACCAAGGAAGGTTGCGCCGAAGGAGACTGCGGCGCCTGTACCGTGGTGATCGGTGAACCCGCCGCCGGCAAAATCAGCTATCGCGCCATCAATTCCTGCATCCGCTTCCTGCCCACGCTCGACGGCAAGGAAATCGTCACGGTGGAAAACCTGAAGTCGGCCGACGGCAAACTGCATCCGGTGCAGCAGGCGATGGTGGACTGGCATGCTTCGCAATGCGGTTTCTGCACCCCGGGTTTCGTCATGTCGCTGTTCGGCCTGTATCTGAATGAGGCGGCGCCGCAGCGCGACGATGTCGTGCGGGCGCTGTCGGGAAACCTGTGCCGCTGCACCGGTTACCGGCCGATCATCGATGCCGGTTGCCGCATGAGCGGCTATGCCGATCCGGCGTCCTGGAGCCGCGCGTATGCGCGGGATGCAAAGCGGCACGAGGCGTTGGAGGCCATCGCCGCAACCGATACCGTCTCGCTCGACGGCGGCGCCGGTTTTCGTGCGCCGGTTTCGATCGACGAACTCGCGCGGCTCTGCGAAGCCCACCCGCAGGCGTTGCTGCTCGCCGGCGGCACGGACATCGGCCTCTGGGTCACCAAGCAGCTGCGCGACCTGCCGATGCTCATTTACACCGGCAACGTCGCCGAGCTCAGGAGCGTGCGCGAGACCGGAAATGCCGTCGAAATCGGCGCAGCGGTCAGCCTCACCGACGCCTATGCCGCCATCGTTGCGCGCTATCCCATGCTGGCGGAACTCGCCGATCGCTTCGGTTCGCCCCCGGTGCGCAACTCCGGCACGCTCGGCGGCAATGTCGCCAATGGATCGCCGATCGGCGACTCCATGCCTTTCCTGCTGGTTCTCGGTGCAACCGTGAAGCTGCGCCGCGGCGGCGGCGAACGCGAGATGCCGCTCGAAGACTTCTATCTCGGCTACCAGAAGACAGCGCTGCAACCCGGCGAGTTCGTCGAAGCCGTGCGCATTCCGCTGTCACCCGCCGGGCGCCGGTTCGCCAGTTACAAGATTTCCAAACGCTTCGACCAGGACATTTCCGCGCTGTGCGGCGCCTACGCGTTCGACCTGGAGGACGGCCGCATCGCAAAGGCACGTATTGCCTACGGCGGCATGGCTGCCGTGCCGAAACGCGCAATGCACACGGAGGCGGCGCTCATCGACCAGCCGTGGTCGCGCGCCACCATGGAAGCGGCGCTTTCCGCGCTCGCGCTGGACTACGCCCCGCTGACCGACATGCGTGCCAGCGCCGAATACCGGATGCTGGTGGCGCAGAACCTGCTGCTGCGCTTCTTTGCCGAGCACAGCGGGAAACCGGTGCCGACCCGCGTGGCCGAACTCGAGGAGCATTGAGCCCATGCCCGAACTCGTTCACGTGTCCGTCGCCGGCCAACCGCTGCCGCACGAAAGCGCGCCGCTGCATGTCAGCGGCGCGGCGAACTACACCGACGACATCCCGCTCCCGGAAAATGTCCTGCATGTCGCGCTCGGCATGAGTACGGTCGCCCACGGCCGCATCAAGTCGATGGACCTTTCGGCGGTTGCCACCGCACCCGGGGTGGTGGCCATCGTCACCGCAGCCGACGTTCCCGGTTCCAACCTGATCGGCCCGGTGCTGCACGACGATCCGATCTTCGCCGAATCGCTGGTGGAATTCGCCGGCCAGTCGCTGTTCGGGGTCGCGGCAACCTCTTATGGCGCCGCGCGGCGCGCGACAAAGTTTGCGCGTGTCGAGGTCGAGGAGTTGCCGGCGATCCTCGACGTCCGCAGCGCACTCGCGGCAAAAAGTTTCGTCGTGCCCACGCACACCCTGCGCCGCGGCGAACCCGAAACGGCGATCGGCCGCGCGCGGCATCGACTGGCCGGCAGCGCGGAACTCGGCGGGCAGGAACACTTCTATCTGGAAGGCCAGGTTGCGGTGGCGCTGCCGCAGGAAGACGGCAGCATGCTGATCTACAGCTCGACGCAGCACCCGACCGAGGTGCAGCACATGGTCGCGCATGCGCTCGGCAAGAAATCGCACGAGGTCGTCGTGCAGTGCCGGCGCATGGGCGGCGGCTTCGGCGGCAAGGAAAGCCAGCCGGGACAATATGCCTGCGCCGCCGCGGTGATCGCCGCGCGCACGCGCCGGCCGGTCAAGCTGCGCCTGGATCGCGATGCCGACATGATCATGACCGGCAAGCGCCACGATTTCCTGATCGAGTACGAAGTGGGTTTCGACGACAGCGGCCGCATCGCCGGGGCGAAAATCATGCTGGCCTCGCGCTGCGGCTTTTCCGCGGACCTGTCCGGACCCGTGAACGACCGCGCGATCTGCCACGTCGACAACTGCTATTTCCTCGAGAACGTCGAAATCGTCTCGCATCGCTGCAAGACCAACACCGTGTCGAATACCGCGTTCCGCGGCTTCGGCGGTCCGCAAGGCATGGTCGCGATAGAGGCGGTGATGGACGATATCGCGCGCAATCTCGGCAAGGATCCGCTGGACGTGCGCCGCGCCAATTTCTACGGAACCGCGGAACGCAACGTCACGCCTTACGGCATGGTGGTGGAAGACAACATCATCCATCGCATCGCCGACGAACTCGAGGCAAGCAGCGACTACCGCGAGCGCCGCCGCCGCATCCGCGAATTCAATGCCGCCAGCCCGGTCCTCAGGCGCGGGATCGCGCTGACGCCGGTCAAATTCGGCATCTCGTTCAACGCCACGATCTACAACCAGGCCGGCGCGCTGGTGCACATCTACACCGACGGCAGCGTGATGGTGAACCACGGCGGCACCGAGATGGGACAGGGGCTCTACACCAAGGTCGCCCAGGTGGTGGCGAGCGAACTGCAGATCGATGTTTCGCAGATCCGCACCAGCAGCACCGATACCAGCAAGGTGCCGAACACGTCCGCAACCGCCGCCTCATCCGGTGCCGACCTGAACGGCAAGGCGGCGCAGGCTGCCTGCCAGAAACTCAAAGGCAGGCTCGCCGCCTTTGCTGCGGAGAAATTTTCCGTGCCGTCCGATGCCGTGCGCTTCGCCGCCGGCAAGGTCCTCGCCGGCGGCCACGTAATCGAGTTCGGCGAGCTGGTGCGCGAGGCTTACGCGGCGCGCATTTCGCTGTCTTCCACTGGCTACTACCGGACACCGAAGATCCATTGGGATAAAAAGACGCTTACCGGCCGGCCATTCTTCTATTTTGCCTACGGGGCCGCGGTATCCGAAGTCGCCATCGACACGCTCACCGGCGAGAGCAAGCTGCTGAGGGTGGACATCCTGCACGACGTCGGCCGCTCGCTGAACCCGGCGCTCGACATCGGCCAGGTCGAAGGCGGCTTCGTGCAGGGCATGGGCTGGCTGACCTCCGAAGAACTGGTCTGGGATGCTCGCGGGCAGTTCAGAACGCACGCGCCGTCGACCTACAAGATTCCGACCGCAGCCGACTGGCCGAAACATTTCAACGTGCGCCTGCTCGCCGACGCGCCCAATCGCGAAGACACCATCTTCCGCTCCAAGGCGGTCGGTGAACCGCCGCTGATGCTCGCAATCTCGGTGCTGTACGCGATCCGGGATGCGTGCGCGAGCTGCGAATCCGGCACGTTGCCCGTCCTGGTTGCGCCTGCCACGCCCGAATCCATTTTGCGTGCGCTGGCCTCGCTGACGAAAGCGCGAGCCGCGCAACCGCTTGCGGCCTTCGCGGGAGCCGGCGCATGAACGACCGGCTTGCCATGCCGCCGCGATTGCAACTGCGCGGCATCACCAAACGCTATCCGGCGGTGGTTGCCAACGACGGCGTCGACCTCGCGGTGCGTCCGGGCGAAATACATGCGGTGCTGGGCGAGAACGGCGCGGGAAAAAGCACGCTGATGAAAATCATCTACGGCGTGACTCACCCCGATTCGGGCGAGATGCTGTGGGAAGGCCGGCCGGTGCAAATCGCCAGCCCCGCGGAAGCGCGCAGGCTCGGCGTCGGCATGGTGTTCCAGCATTTCGCTCTGTTCGAAACCCTGACCGTCGCGGAGAATATTTCGCTCGCACTCGACGAGCGCATCCAGCCCGCGAAGCTGGCGCCGCGCATCCGCGAAGTCTCGCAGAACTACGGCCTGCCGATCGACCCGGACCGGTTGGTCCACAGCATGTCGGTGGGCGAGCGGCAGCGCGTCGAGATCGTGCGTTGCCTGCTGCAGAATCCGAAGCTGCTGATCATGGACGAGCCGACGTCGGTGCTGACGCCGCAGGCGGTGCTGAAACTGTTCGAGACCCTGCGCCGGCTCGCAGCCGAAGGCTGCAGCATCCTCTACATCAGCCACAAGCTCGACGAAATCCAGGCCTTGTGCGACAGCGCGACGGTGCTGCGCGGCGGTCGCGTGACGGGCACCGCCAGGCCGAAACGGGAAACGGCCGAGAGCCTCGCCAGGATGATGATCGGTTCCGACCTGCCCGAATGCCGGCTGCAAAGCCGCGAACCCGGCCAGGTGCTGCTGCAGATCGACCGGCTCACGCTGAAGACGCTCGATCCGTTCGGCGTCAACCTGCGCGAGATCAGCCTCACCGTGCGCAGCGGCGAAATCGTCGGCATCGCGGGCGTGTCCGGCAACGGTCAGAAGGAATTACTGGCGGCGTTGTCCGGCGAAGCGCGATCCGGAAAGCCGGAAACGATCGTGCTCGGGGAGGTTGCCGCGGGCCGCCTCGATCCCGCGCAGCGGCGCGCGATCGGGCTCGGCTTCGTGCCGGAGGAGCGTCTCGGCCGCGGCGCCGTGCCGGCGCTCAGCCTGGCCGAAAACGCGCTGCTTACCGGCAGCCATCGCAAAATGGTTAACGGCGGCATGGTCCATCACGGCCTGATCCGCCGCAAAGTCGTGCGCAGTTTCGCGCGCGACGTGATCAGCCGCTTTAAGGTGAAAAGCCGCGACGAACAGGCGGCCGCGTCCAGCCTCTCCGGCGGCAACCTGCAGAAGTTCATCGTCGGCCGTGAAACCATGCTCGATCCGCGGATCATCGTCGTCGCGCAACCGACCTGGGGCGTAGACGTCGGCGCTTCCATGTTGATCCGCCAGTCTTTGGTCGACCTGCGCGACCGGGGTGTCGCCGTGCTGGTGATTTCCGAAGAGCTCGACGAGTTGTTCATGATCTGCGACCGACTGGCCGTGATCGCCGAAGGCCGGCTGTCGTCGCCGGTGCCCTCTGCCGGAACCAGCGTCGAAAAAATCGGCGCCTGGATGGGCGGCCAGTTCGCCGATGCCGCGGAAGCCGCGCATGCTTAAGCTCGAGCCGCGGCCGGAACCCTCGATCATCATGTCTTACGCGTCGCCGCTGCTGGCGGTGGCGCTGACGCTGGTCTCCGGCTATCTGTTGTTCTCGCTGCTCGGCAAGGATCCGGCGCAGGCATTCGCGGTCTTCTTCATCAAGCCGGTGTCGACGCTCTACGGCCTGGGTGAACTCTGCCTGAAAGCCACCCCGCTGATGCTGTGCGCGCTCGGGCTCGCGCTCGGCTTTCGCGCCAACGTCTGGAACATCGGCGCCGAGGGCCAGCTCACGCTCGGCGCGATCGTCGGCGGCGGCGTGGCACTATGGCTGCACGACGTGCAAAGCGCGTGGCTGCTGCTGCCGCTGATGCTGGTCGCAGGCGCCCTCGGCGGCATGGCGTGGGCGGCGATCCCCGCCATCCTGCGCAACCGCTTTCATACCAACGAGATTCTGGTCAGCCTGATGCTGGTCTACGTCGCCAAGCTGCTTCTGTCGTGGCTGGTACATGGACCGTGGCGCGATCCGCAGGGCTATAACTTTCCGCAATCGC
Source organism: Betaproteobacteria bacterium (assembly GCA_016194905.1). NCBI lineage: Bacteria > Pseudomonadati > Pseudomonadota > Betaproteobacteria > Betaproteobacteria bacterium. Next base: position 101,072 of record JACQAP010000017.1, on the reverse strand, counting down.
CGATGTTCCACGATGCCGCCATGTTGCCGCTGCTCGTCGAAGGCGTGCGCACCAATATCGCTTTCCTCATTGCCTTGGTTCTTGCCGCGGTCTCCTGGGTATTCGCCGAGAAAACCTTTGCCGGTTTTCGCTTCAAAGTAGCCGGCCTCGCGCCCGCAGCGGCGTCTTATGCGGGTTTCAGCGAGAAGCGCAACGTCTGGCTGGCGCTGATGATCGGCGGCGGCGCTGCCGGACTGGCGGGCATCGCCGAAGTCGCCGGCCCGATCGGCCAGTTGCAGCCGTCGATTTCACCGGGTTACGGATTCGCCGCGATCATCGTCGCCTTCGTCGGACGCCTGCATCCTTTCGGCGTCGTGCTCGCGAGCCTGCTCATGTCGCTGCTCTACATCGGCGGCGAAACAGCGCAAATCCAGATGGCGCTGCCTGCGGCGATCACCGGCGTGTTCCAGGGCATGCTGCTGTTCTATCTTCTCGCAGCGGACCTGTTCATCAACTTCCGTCTGCGTTGGAAAACACGGCCTCGCGGTTCGGCCGCGGCCATCCCGGTCGTGTCGAAAGAAGCGGCATGAACGCGGAGCAACTGATCCCGATTCTGGCGAGCACGGTCGGCGCGGCCACGCCGCTGGTGTATGCGAGCCTGGGCGAATTGATCGTCGAGCGCGCGGGCGTCCTCAACCTCGGCGTCGAAGGCATGATGCTGGGCGGCGCAATAGCCGGCTTCGCCGTCACCAACCAGACCGGCAGCCTCACGCTCGGCTTTGCCGCCGGCATGCTGGCGGGCATGGCGCTGGCGTTGCTGTTCGGATTTCTCACGCTGACATTGCAGACCAACCAGGTTGCCACCGGGCTCGCGCTGACCCTGTTCGGCGTCGGCCTGTCGGCTTTCGTCGGCCGCAATTTCGTCGGCACCGTGGTCGACGGACTCAAAGGCATCTCGATTCCGTGGCTCAGCGATATTCCGCTGATCGGGCCGCTGCTGTTCCGCTTCGATATGCTGGTCTACGCTTCCCTCCTCCTGTTCATCGTCATGCAATGGTTCCTGAATCGCACGCGTGCCGGATTGCTGGTGCGCGCGGTGGGCGAATCGCCGCAATCGGCGCACGCGATCGGTTATCCGGTGATCCTCATCCGCTATCTTGCCGTGCTGTTCGGCGGCGCGATGAGCGGGCTGGCCGGCGCCTACCTGTCGCAGGCGATCACGCCGATGTGGGTCGAAGGCATGACCGCCGGGCGCGGCTGGATCGCGCTGGCGCTGGTGGTGTTCGCCACCTGGAAACCGTGGCGTGTGGTGCTCGGCGCGTACCTGTTCGGCGGCGTCACCATCCTGCAACTGCATGCTCAGGGTTTCGGCGTACGCATTCCGTCCGAGTTCCTGTCGATGCTGCCGTACATCGCCACGATCGTCGTACTGGTGATCATCTGCCGCGACCCGAAGACCATCCTGCTCAACCAGCCGGTTTCGCTCGGCCGGCGCTTCCATCCTGACGCGTAATGCAAAAATCTTCAACGCAGAGGCGCAGAGAAAAAAGAGAGGCCGCAGAGGAAATGCAACGAAGGCCGGGGTTTTTACTCAGCACTCAGTACTCAGCACTCAGCACTTTGCGGCAGCTATGCAAGCATACCTACTCGATTGGCTGAACCTGCTGCTGCGCTGGTTCCACATGATCACCGGCATTGCCTGGATCGGCGCGTCGTTCTACTTCGTCTGGCTCGACAATCATCTGCTGGCGCCGAAGAACCGCGCCCTGGCCGACAAGGGCGTATCGGGCGAATTGTGGGCGGTGCATGGCGGCGGCTTCTACAACGCGCAGAAATACAAGGTGGCGCCGGCCACGCTGCCGGATCCTTTGCACTGGTTCAAATGGGAGGCCTATACCACCTGGATCTCGGGCTTCTTCCTGCTCTGCCTGATGTACTACGTCGGCGCCGAGGTCTACCTGATCGATCGCAACGTCGCCGACATCGGTAAGGCCGCCGCGATCGCAATCGGCATCGGGTCGCTGGCCGGCGGCTGGCTCATTTACGACCTGTTGTGCAAATCGCCGTTCGGGAAAACCGACGCAGTGCTGGGCGGCGTGCTGTTGGTGCTCACCGTCGCCGCGGCCTGGGGGCTGTGCCAGGTGTTCAGCGGCCGCGGCGCCTACATCCATTTCGGCGCCATGCTCGGCACCATCATGGTCGCCAACGTGTTCTTCGTCATCATTCCCGGACAGAAGGAACTGGTGCGCGCCAAGGTCGAAGGGCGCGAGCCCGATCCGATCCACGGCGTGCGCGGCAAACAGCGCTCGGTGCACAACACCTATTTCACGCTGCCGGTGCTGTTCACCATGATCAGCAGCCATTACGCGATGACCTACGGACATGCGCGCAACTGGCTGATCCTCGCGGCGATCGCCTTCGCCGGCGCAGCCATCCGCGTGTATTTCGTCTCCCGCCACAAGGGCGGCGCGTCGCCGCTGCCGGCGATAGCCGGCGTGGTCGCGCTTGCGCTCGTCGCCTTTGCGATTGCACCGGCGTTCCGCAGCACCGGCCCGGCGGCGGCAGCACCGGCGGACGAATTCGGCCGGGTCAGCGCGATCGTGCAGGCGCGCTGCGCGGCCTGCCACGCGCAGGCGCCGACCCAGCCCGGCTTCGCGATCGCGCCGAAAGGCGTCATGCTGGATACGCCCGATCGCATCGCGACCCAGGCTGTCCAGATCAATCAGCAGGTTTCGAGCCGCGTCATGCCGCTCGCCAACCTGACCGGCATGACCGACGTGGAACGCGAGACCATCGCGCAGTGGTTCGGCCACGGCGCACTGACCAAATGAATGGCGAGCTGACCCGATGAAACCACACACGCCGGCGCTGCGTGCCTATCGCGGCTCGCTGCTGCATTTTCTCGGCGATCCGGGCGACGGCGATGCAACCTCCGCCGTGCGGTATTTCGACGACGGCCTGCTCATAGTGGAAAACGGCTTGGTGAAGGCGGCGGACGACGCGCGCCTGCTGTTGCCGACATTGCCTGCGGGCGCGCAGATCGCGGATTATTCGGGCCGCCTGCTGCTGCCGGGTTTCATCGACACGCACATCCACTATCCGCAGACCGACATGATCGCGGCCTATGCCGCGCAACTGCTCGACTGGCTCGATGATCATGCGTTTCCGGCCGAGCATCGCTTCGCCGATGCGGAGCACGCGGCGGAATGCTCGCGCTTCTTTCTCGACGAACTGATGCGCAATGGCACCACCACGGCGCTGGTATTCGGCACCGTGCACCCCTGTTCGGTCGATGCTTTCTTCGCTGAGGCCGAAAAACGCAACCTGCGCATGATCGCGGGCAAGGTACTGATGGACCGCAACTGCCCGGAGTATCTGCGCGACACCCCCGACAGCGGATACCGCGATTCCGCGACCCTGATCGAGAAATGGGACGGACGCGGCCGGCTACACTACGCGATCACGCCCCGCTTCGCCGTCACCTCTTCGGAAGCCCAGCTTGAATCGGCCGGGCGGCTCGCCATCGAGCATCCCGGCGTGTTCGTCCACAGCCACGTCGCCGAGAACCTGAATGAAGTGAAGTGGGCGCGTGAATTATTTCCACAAGCGCGCAGTTATCTGGACATCTACGAGCGCTTCGGATTGCTGCGCGACCGTTCGGTGTACGCACACTGCATCCATCTCGACGACGAGGATCGCCGGCGCATGGCGCACACCGGCGCTGCCGCCGCGGTGTGCGCAACTTCGAACCTGTTTCTCGGCAGTGGGCTGTTCGATTTCGCGGCAGCGCGGCATGCCGGCATGCGCACCGGGCTCGGCACCGACGTCGGTGGTGGCACCAGCTTCAGCATGCTGCGCACGCTGGGCGAAACCTACAAGGTGGCACAGATGCGCGGCCACCGGCTCACGCCCTGGCGCGGCTTCTATCTCGCCACGCTCGGCGGCGCCAGGGCGCTCGGGCTCGGCGAGCGCATCGGTAGTTTCGCCCCCGGCCGGGAGGCCGACTTCGTCGTCCTGCGCATGGATTCCACGCCCTTGATCGCACGACGCATGAAGACCGCCCGCACGCCTGCAGAGAAACTGTTCGCGCTGATGATGCTGGGCGACGATCGCGAGGTTGGCGCGACCTACATCATGGGCAACCGCGTCTGGGGATCGCTCTAACCCTTCACCGCAAAGACGCAAAGGAAACGCAAAGGAAAACAAACGTAAGCGAGAATGAAGTTCGGGATTGATCGTTGGCTGGAAGTGGCGCTCGTACGTCCTATATGTAGTAGTCGCAATTTGGTCTTACGGCCAGTGTCCGGTTTGGCAGGCGCCACCAGCGGCTTTCTGGAAACGCGACCGTCGCTTCCCGACCCGTTTGCGACTGTCATCGCCTAGTCGCCGAGGGTCAGTTGAGTAAAATAAAGCGGTCGTGCAACGCCCGCGTTGATCTGCCGCTGCGAGCGAATGCGAGCCAGTGGTCCGGTCGAATGTGCCGTTAGCCATGGCGAAGCAGGCGCTCAGAGTCTCGCGAACTCACGCGCGAGTTCTACCGGGATTGCGTTGATACCATCCTCGGAGCCGCTCATGACGATCCCGATCAGGAGGCCACCTCTGTCGAATGCCGGAGCGCCGCCGAACCCTGGGCCGGCTTGACCCTGGATACCAACTCCGAGAGCGCTTATTCGTGTGACGGTAGAGCGAAGGACGGTCTTAGACTGCCCATGCGCGAAGCCGATCATGAGAACCTCATCACCGAGGTTAGGCCCCTTGGACGCAAACGACGCCGTCGCAACGGAGCCCCCGTCGTCGAGCTGAAGCAGTGCCAAGCCCACGGTTTTGCTGAGCTTGAGAACGGTGGCCTTTCGCTCCATAGCGGAACGATCGCCTGTGACGGTGATCTTAACTTCAGAGAAGGTTCTGGCTTCCACCGAGCCATCCAGCAAATGCGAAACGGTCAAGATGCGACCGTTCTGCGTCAGGAAGATACCTGAGCCCTCACGGACCCACGGTCTTCCATCGGCGCCGCGCCCTTCGACGCGGACGTGTGCTGTCGCGTTCAAGAGGGGTTCCATCTTTCGGATTTCTGTCTGTGCAACGCCGGATGGCTTACCGGCCTCGGCCGTGGGTCGATTCTCGCGATTCGAGGCCGGTGCGCTTTGGTCAGCCAACTTGAAGCGGTCAATTTCGTACCTAAGCGCCGGCATAACGAACTTCTCATATAGGCCTGCGGTGACGGTAGCCCCTGCCACTCCCCCGACGAGGAACGCCAACCAGTTCGCGGCGATGAACGCGCCGAGCTTCTGCCACTTCTCAACGTCGATCATCGACTAGCCCCACCTTCGCTGCCTAACAGTTATCCAGAGACCCACGGGTCTGGACGCTTATTAATAGAGACGGCTACCATATGTTTCTATCGTAATGATTGTTACCCTTCTTCTCAATGACCGGTCCGATTATTACGTTGTGAAAAGGAGACCGGGAACATATGGGCTTCGAATCGGGCAGTGGGGTATACATTGACCGCTTTGCCTGCACAACCAGACATTGACTAGCGATCAGTGTATGTCCGCAACTGGCCGGTTTTTGCCTTTCGCTCGTCGGACTAAAGTTCCAAAGAAGCGGACATCGTCTTTCAGATTAGGTCGCGACTTCCACATCTTATGCTCCTCCGCGGCGTCCGCGATGACATCCCCTGCCACGCCGCTATTTCTCTTTTCCTGCTCTGCCTTCCTTTGCGTTTCCTTTGCGCCTTCGCGCCTTTGCGGTGAAGGGTTAAACCAGCCCTGTTCATCAACGCGCACGGCGGTCGCTTACAATGGCGGGATGAAGGATTTCCTGCCCTCGCTGGAAACGCTGCGGAGCGCGGCGGCGATCGTCTACGAGACCATCGCACCGACGCCGCAATACGCGTGGCCGCTGCTGAAAGCCGCGACCGGCGCGGAAATCTGGGTCAAGCACGAAAACCACACGCCGGTGGGGGCGTTCAAGCTGCGCGGCGGACTGGTTTACTTGCGTGACTTCTCGCAGCGCAACGGCAAATCTACCGGCGTCATCAGCGCGACGCGCGGTAACCATGGCCAGTCGGTCGGATTCGCGGCGCATCAATACGGCATTGCCGCCACAATTGTGGTTCCGCATGGCAACAGCGCAGAGAAGAATGCGGCGATGCGCGCGCTTGGTGTCGAGCTGATAGAGCACGGCGAAGACTTCCAGGCGGCGCGGGAACGCGCGGCGTGGATCGCGCAACAGCGCGGGCTGCATATGGTGCCCTCCTTCCATCCGCTGCTCGTGCACGGCGTGGCGTCCTACTCGCTGGAATTACTCCGCGCAGTCCCGGATCTCGATGTCGCCTACGTTCCGATCGGGCTCGGCTCGGGCATCTGCGGCATGATCGCGGCGCGCAATGCGCTGGGCTACCGGACCGAAATCGTCGGCGTCGTTTCCGAACACGCGCCCGCCTATGCGTTGTCGTTCGAGCGGCGCCGCGCCGTCGAGCATCCGGTCACCACGCGCGTGGCCGACGGCATGGCCTGCCGCACGCCCGAACCGGAAGCGCTCGAAATCCTGTGGCGCCACCTCGCCAGGATCGTGCAGGTGACCGACGACGAAGTCGAAGAGGCGATGCGCCTGATGTACTCGGCGACGCACAATGTCGCCGAAGGCGCCGGCGCGGCGGGACTTGCCGCGGCGCTCAAGGAGCGCGACAGACTTGCCGGACGCAAAGCGGCTGTCGTTCTCAGCGGCGCGAATGTGGACCGGGACGTGTTTGCGCGCCTGCTCGCAAAAACCTGACCGCCCCTTGCCATGGAGAGGCCATGGCGCGAAGATTCTCCTGAATTCCCGATCGGACCTCGACCATGCTGATTCGACACCCGCATCTGTTTCGATTGGCCATTTTTGGCGTCATTGCCTGTGCAGTACTGATGATGCTGCCGCGCAGCGCCGCCTTCGCCGCCCCGGCGATGGCCATCTATCGCGGCGATACGCCCGCCGCCACCGGCCCCGGCCCCGGCCGCAAGATCGAATTGCGGCTGAAAGCGGATGGCACCATGAGCATGATCAGCGATTACCGGAACAACAGGGCGCCCATTGCCGAAGACGGCCGCTGGAACCCGGTCTCCGTCGAGCAGATCGACCTCATCATCGAACGCAAGGACGGCGTCGCGGTCGGCCCGAACACGCTGCACTTCGTCAAACAGGGCGACATCCTGCAGACCACCCCGGAGTCCGCCACCCAGTTTGGCAGCCAGGGCTTGCAACTGCGGCAGACGAAAGCCGCTGCTGCACCGCCGACGGCAGTACCCGTCGTCGGCACGGCGAACGCCATTGGCTCATGGAGATGGGAAGGCTTGGTTTCTTCTGTCGACAAGTTCGCGATCGAGCAACCGGAACGCTACACGCTGGAGCTGCAAGGCAGCGGCAAGGCGCTGGTACGCGCCGACTGCAATCGCGGTCAGGCGGCCTACAAGCTCAATGGCCGCGCCATCTCGATCAAGGTCTCGGGCATGACCAGAGTCGCCTGTCCGTCCGGCACGCTGTCCGAGCGATACTTGAAGGCTCTCGAGGCCGCGGTCGGCCAGCGCATCAGGGGAGACAACCTTTTCCTCGACCTGCCGGGCGAAGGCGGAACCATGAAGTTTGTGCGGGCCAGATAGGAATGCCTTTTGATCCGAAGGCTCCCGGCGGCAACACAGCGCGCAATGTGCTTGGCGGACCGCTCGGCGAGTGCGGGAGCAAGCCACTGACCGGTTTCTATCGCGACGGTTGCTGCAATACCGGACGCGACGATCACGGCGTGCATTCGGTTTGTGCGCTCATGACGAAGGAGTTCCTGGAATTTTCCCTTGCGCGCGGCAACGACCTGAGCACGCCGATGCCGGATTTCGGTTTTCCCGGATTGAAAGCCGGCGACCGCTGGTGCCTGTGCGCGGCGCGTTGGCGCGAAGCGTTCAAGGCCGGCTGCGCGCCGCGCGTCGTCCTCAACTCCACGCACGAGCGCACGCTTGACTACGTCAGCCTGGAGGATCTGAAGAAGCACGCGATCGATCTGCAATAAAACAGGGAAAGGTCAAAGCGGCGAGCGGGCTGAAGCCCCCACAGGGTTCGCCGGAGAACTTGTCCCCGTTGGCGGTCAAAATCGGCGTGCAACGACGGCCGTGGCGGAAATCGGCCCGACCGTGGTATTGTCAGCCTGCCGGCGCGTGGCGAAACGTCCCGGACCTTGCTGAAATAGAGGAGCTATGAGCATCAAGTTTCGCAGCAAAGAACTGTCTCCCGCGGAAGCGTCGTTTCTGAAATGGCAGTACGGTTTTGACGAAGAGGACGAGCCGTTCGAGCGGGCGTTGTGGCAGGCCATCATGCGGGCTTGGGATGCCGACACCGCATCGGGGTCAGGCACACGCCATCTTGAACGCCTCGGCTGTGGCGGCGCCTATCCCGAGGAAGTCGCGTTGTACGAGCGCTTCAAGTCCGAAGGCAGCGACTCGGTCTGGAACGAATTGATCCGCCGCGCCGGTCTGTCCGATCGCCGCACGGCCAAAGTCGATACGTCGATCGATCGCCGCCGCCGCGCCGCCAGCCGGGCCTGAACTGGCGCTTTCTTTTGTTCAGCGGTTCGCAGCTTCGCCTGCGGCCGCCGGTGCCTTCTTGTCCCTCCTTTGCTCGCATCTATTGCCAATCCGCCGTGCGCGCCACGGGCGTTATCACGTATTCCCATGGCGTGCAAATGGCAGCACGCAATCTATCCGGCCAGGAACTCACGCAGCACTTGCACGACCAGGCCGTGATCTTCTTCCTGCGGCAGGCCGGACACTGTCACGGTGCCGACCACGCCGACATCGCGCACGATGACCGGAAACGCACCGCCATGCGCCGCATACTGGTCGATGTCCAGCCGCGACGATTGCTCGAAGGTCGTATTCTTCGCGCGGAACTGCGTACCTACATAGAATGAACTGTGCCCATAACGATTGACGACGTTGTTTTTGCGCCGGATCCAGGCATCGTTATCGGCCGAAGTTCCGGGCAAGGCGCAGTGGAAGAGCTGCTGGCCGTTACGGCAGATGTCCACCGTGACTGATTTGCCGTCGGCCTTCGCGCGGTTCACCAGCCTCATGCCGAGCAACAGCGCATCGTCGTTGCGGAACTCGCGAAACTGAAGCTCCTGTTCCTGGGACAGCAGTTCCTCGAGCAAGCGTTCGAAATTCTCCATCCGCTTTCCTTCTGAACGAATCTGCAGCCGACTACTTCGGCGGGCCGGAAGATTGACGCACTACCAGCCTCGGTTCGACAAGACGCCGGGTCGTCGGCGCGTCGGCATTGGTCAGGCGCTCAAGTAACGCCTCGGCGGCGGATGCTCCGAGCGAACCGGGGCCCACATCCACCGTTGTCAATGGCGGATTGGTGTGCGCGGCAGCGGCAACGCCGTCGAAACCGGTAATCGCAAAATCGTGCCCGACTACGAGCCCGTGCTCCCCCAATTCGCTCATCGCGCCGAAGGCGACGACATCGTTGTAGCACACCGCCGCAGTAGGCTGCGGATTCATAGCCAGCGCCTGACGGATACCGTCGCGTCCACCCTCCCGCGTAAGCGCGATGTTGATGAACCAGTCGGGTGCAATTGGCAGATTGTGCTCCCGCATGGCCCGTTCATATCCTGCACGCCTGAAGTCGTACACCGGGCCGCCGCCGACGCGACCGAGAAAGGCGATGCGACGGTGGCCCTGCTCGACCAGATGACGGCTGGCGTCGAACGTACCGCGCTCGTTGTCGGCACCGACGAAGTTGTAACTGCCGGCCGCCGGCTCCCGTACCACGATCACCAGCGGAATGCCGGAGCGCCGCGTCCGCTCGAGCAACGCCTGCGGCGTATCGAACGCCGGGCACAGGATCACTCCCGCCGCATGATACTCATGCATGGAAGTGAGCACCCTGTCCTGAACGTCCAGCCGTTCATTCGTGTGTGCCATCAGGCTGATGTAACCCGCATCGGCCAGCCGGCGTTCCATGCCGACCAGCATTTCGGCAAAGAAAGGATTGCCAAGGTCATTGATGACGATGCCGATCATGTTCGACGATTCCCGCCGCAGGTCGGCGGCGCGCCGGTTGTAAACATAGCCAAGCGCGGCGACGCTCCTGCGCACCCGCTCCGCGGTTTCGGGCGCGATGAGCGGGCTGCTCTGGAGAACCAGAGACACGGTGGACTTGGATACGCCGGCGGCGCTGGCCACGTCGGTAATCGTGATCGACCGACGTTTTGGGCTGTTCTTTGTCTGAGTCATGGATGCGCCAGCATTATTGACAGGATTCAATCAGGGTGCCATAGTATATTCTAATTGGAACGTTCCAATTTATTCATTGGAACGTTATTACAGCCATAAAATACCGTAACTCACAGATATGGTGAGTTCGTCGGCAAATCGGGGAGGCTCGTGGGAAAGCGCATTGGCTGGGGATTGATCGGTGCCAGCACCATCGCCCGGGAATGGATGGTCGACGCGATTCGCGCCCAGTCCGGCAATGAAATAGTTGCCGTGATGAGCGCGGACTCGGCACGCGGCAAGGCCTTTGCCGAGGCAAACCGGATTGCCGCCAGCCATGTCTCCGTCGATGCCTTGCTGGCCGACCCGAAGGTAGATTCGGTCTACATCAGCACGACCAACGAACTGCACAAGTCGCAAACCCTGGCTGCCGCTGCGGCCGGCAAGCATGTGCTCTGCGAGAAACCGCTGGCGCTGACGCTGGAGGACGCCCGGGAAATGGTGGCCGCGTGCAACAGGGCCGGGGTGGTCATGGGGACCAATCATCACCTGCGCAACGCCGCCAGCCATAGAAAGATCCGTGAACTGGTCCAGTCCGGCGCGATCGGCAAGCCCCTTTTCGCACGGGTATTTCACGCCGTTTACCTGCCGCCGCACCTGCAGGGTTGGCGGCTCAACAAGCCGTCGGCCGGCGCCGGCGTGATCCTCGATATTACCGTGCATGACGCCGACACCCTGCGCTTCATCCTCGGCTCCGAGCCACTGGAGGCAGTTGCCCTGTCTCAGCAGTCCGGGATGGCAGCAGGCGGACTTGAAGACGGCGTCATGGCGACGTTGCGCTTCGACAACAGCACAGTGGCGCAGCTGCACGATGCCTTCACGGTGAAATTTGCCGGGACCGGACTGGAAATTCACGGCTCGGAGGGTTCGATCCTTGGCCGGGACGTCATGACGCAGCGGCCCATCGGCCGGGTCACGCTGCGCAACGCCCAGGGCGAAACCGATGTTCCGCTCGACCACGAAAACCTTTACGCGCGGGTGTTGCGCGCATTCGTCGGCGCCATCCGTGGCGAAGGCGCGCCGTCGGCCACTGGCGAAGACGGTGTGCGCTCGCTCGCCACGGCGCTGGCTGTGCTGGCGGCGACCCGAACCGGTCGTCGCACCGCAGTCCGATTCCAGTAGAGCTTTATCATCAATCGAACATGAACAAGGTGATCTCCGCCGAACAGGCCGCACAGCTCGTACGGGATGACGACATCGTCACCGTCAGTTCTTCCAGCGGGCTCGGCTGTCCCGACAAGGTGCTGGCGGCACTCGGCAACCGCTTTGCCGCGGAAAGTCACCCGCGCGGTCTCACCACGCTGCATCCGATCGCCGCCGGCGACATGTACGGCATCCGCGGCATCGATCATCTGGCCCGTCCCGGCATGCTGAAGAAAATTCTGGCCGGCTCCTACCCGAGCGGCCCGTCGTCGCTGCCGATGCCCGAAATCTGGCGCCTGATCGTCGAAGAGGCGATCGCTGCATACAACCTGCCGAGCGGCATTCTGTTCGACATGCACCGCGACGCAGCAGCGAAACGCCCCGGCGTGCTCACCAAGGTGGGTCTCGATACTTTCGTCGATCCTGCGCGCCAGGGCGGCGCCATGAACCAGCGCGCGGCAGCGGAACCAGTGGTGAAAAAAGTGAAATTCGCCGATGATGAATGGCTGTTTTTTCCGGCGATCGCACCGCGCGTGGCCATCTTGCGCGCCACCACCGCGGACGAGCGCGGCAATCTCTCCTTCGAACACGAAGGGGCTTTCCTCGGTGGAATGGACCAGGCTCTGGCCGCCCGCAACAGCGGCGGCGTGATCATCGCGCAAGTGAAACGCGTGGTCCGTGCCGGCTCGCTCAAGCCGCAACAGGTGCACGTACCGGGAACGCTGGTGGACTACATCGTGGTCGACCCCGAACAGATGCAGACCACGCAGACGTTTTACGACCCGGCGATCAGCGGCGAAATCGTCCGGCCCGAGAGCAGCTTCGAACTGCAGGAGTGGGGAGCGGAAAAAGTGATCGCCCGCCGGGCAGCGCTGGAGCTCGCCACTGGTTCAGCGGTCAATCTCGGCTTCGGCATTTCCGCCAACGTGCCGCGCGTGTTGCTCGAGGAAGGATTGCACGGCGACGTCACCTGGGTCATCGAACAGGGCGCGGTCGGCGGCGTGCCGCTGCTGGGTTTTGCCTTCGGCTGCGCGGCGAACGCCGACGCAATCGTCCCTTCACCCGACCAGTTCACTTATTTCCAGGGCGGCGGCTTCGATGTCGCGTTGTTGTCCTTTCTGCAGATCGACCGCGACGGCAGCGTCAACGTCTCCAAGCTCGGCGCCAAACCCTATCTGACCGCGGGCTGCGGCGGCTTCATCGACATCACCGCCCATGCGAAGCACATTGTCTTCTCCGGTTTCTTCACCGCCGGCGCCAAATTCGAGGTCGGTGACGGCAGGCTGAAGATCGCGCAGGAAGGCAGGAGCAGGAAACTGGTCGACGCAGTCGAGCACGTCACCTTCAGCGGCACCATGGCGCGCCGCCGCGGGCAAAAAATCAGCTACGTTACCGAACGCTGCGTGATCGACCTGCTCGCCGACGGTTTGACGGTGCGGGAAATCGCGCCCGGCGTGGACCTGAAGCGCGACGTGCTCGATCAGGCGGCCTTTGCGCTGAAGGTCGACCCGCAGCTCAAGGTCATGGACGCCGCGCTGTTCCGCAACGCACCGCTAAATTTAAAACTCAAGGCGCCGGCTCATGCCTGAATCACCGACAAGCCAGATAAAAATTCACATCGACGGAGCAGTCGCAACCGTCATTCTGGATCGCGCAGAGAAGCTCCATGCGCTCACGCCGGAAATGATGGGGACGCTCGCAGACATCGCTGCACGGATCGACGCCGACGCCGGGATCCGCTGTGTCATCCTGACCGCCGCCGGCGACAAGGCATTCTGCGTCGGTGCCGACATCAATGCCTGGGCGGCGCTGGAACCGCTCGACATGTGGCGTCGCTGGGTCAGGCGCGGCCACCAGGTTTTCGACCAATGGGCGCGGCTGCGCGTGCCGGTCATCGCCGCGATCAATGGCCATGCGTTCGGCGGCGGGCTCGAACTCGCCGCCGTCGCCGACATCCGCATCGCCGTCGCGTCGGCGAGATTCGGGTTGCCGGAGGCGGCCATTGCAACCTGTCCGGGCTGGTCGGGAACGCAGCGGCTCGCCGCACTGATCGGTGCCAGCCAGGTGAAGTATCTCGCGCTGACTGGTACGCGCATCGACGCGATGGAAGCATGGCGCATCGGCATCCTGCACGAGCAGGTCAAGGACAACGACGTGCTGGCGCGTGCTCGCGAACTTGCCGCCGGCATCTCCAAGCTGGCGCCGGTTTCGGTACAACTCACCAAGCAGATCATCGACGCCGGCCGGGGCGATGGCCTGGCCGCCGCCCTGGAAACGATGGCGGGCGCGCTGGCTGCGACCACCGCGGACGCCCGCGAGGGCGTCGCCAGCTTCCGCGAGAAGCGGCAACCCGAGTACCGGGGGAATTAGAAAAGTGGATGGTCGCTGCCCCGATAATTTGGCACACTTGAACCCTTAGCAGTTCACAAAACGGCAATTGTCCGGCCGGAAACGGGCATTCAATACTGATAGCAGGAGGAGAACATGCGTAGGAAATTGATTGCCACAGTTCTGGCGGGTGCGTTCGGATTCGCCGGCACCTCGTTAGCGGCCGATAATTCCGTCGAGGTCCTGCACTGGTGGACATCGGGCGGTGAAGCCGCAGCCCTCAACGTACTCAAGGCCAACCTGGAAAAGCAGGGAGTTACCTGGAACGACATGCCGGTCGCCGGTGGCGGCGGCGAGGCGGCAATGACCGCAGTGCGTGCCCGTGTCACGGCAGGCAATCCACCTACCGCGGTGCAGATGCTCGGCTTCGACATTCTGGACTGGGGCAAGCAAGGCGTGGTTGCCGACCTGAACGCAGTAGCCGCCAAGGAAGGTTGGGACAAGACGGTGCCGGCTGCTCTGCAGAAATTCTCCAAGTACAACGGCAAGTGGATCGCGGCGCCGGTCAACGTCCACTCCACCAACTGGGTTTGGGCCAACAAGGAAGTCCTGGCGAAAGCCGGCGTCACCAGTGAGCCCAAGAGCTGGGACGAATTCATCGCCGCGGCCGAAAAAGTGCAGAAGGCCGGTTTCATCGCCATCGCGCACGGCGGCCAGCCCTGGCAGGACGCCACGATATTCGACGGCGTGGTGATGTCCACCGGCGGCGTCGACTACTACCGCAAGGCCTTCATCGATCTCGATGCCAAGGCGATCAACTCGCCCACCACCGAGAAGGTCTTCCAGCGCATGTCGCAGATCCGCAAACTGGTCGACAAGGACTTCTCCGGCCGTGACTGGAATGTGGCGTCGGGCATGGTGATCAGCGGCAAGGCGGGCTTTCAGATCATGGGCGACTGGGCCAAGGGCGAGTTCCTGAACGCCAAAAAAGTGCCGGGCAAGGACTTCCTGTGCTTCCGCATGCCGGGAACCCAGGGCACGGTGTCGTTCAACTCGGACCAGTTCGTGATGTTCAAGGTGGGCAGTGACAAGGCTGCCGCCCAGGCGAAACTGGCATCGGCGATCATGGACCCCGGCTTCCAATCGGCGTTCAACGTCGTCAAGGGTTCGGTACCGGCCCGCACCGATGTGCCCGACACGGCCTTCGATGCCTGCGGCAAGAAAGGCATGAAGGACCTGGCCGAGGCCAACAAGAACAACACGCTGGTCGGCTCGATCGCGCATGGCCACGCAGTCCCGGCCTCGATCAAAAACGCCATCTATGACGTCGTCACGCGCCACTTCAACGGCCAGCTCGACGACAAGAAGGCGGTTGCCGCTCTGGCGTCCGCAGTGAAACAGTAAGCTCGCCACTTTAACGAGCCAGTTCCGTGTGAATCCCCGGGCGGCCGTTCCCGCGCCGCCCGGAATAACGGAGTTCTCCGCCCATGCGAGCCGGTGCCCTGCCCAAGCTGTTGCTCAGCCCCAGCGTCCTGCTCGTGCTGGTCTGCGTCTACGGCTACATCATGTTCACAATCTACCTTTCGTTCACGTCGTCGACACTGATGCCGTCGTACGAATGGGCGGGCACGACCAGCTACCAGCGTCTTTTCGCGCAGGAGAACTGGCACGTCGCGCTGAGCAATCTCTGGGTGTTTGCGAGTCTGTATATCGGCGTGGCCGTCGTGCTCGGGCTCGGCTTCGCTATCCTGATCGACCAGCACATCCGCGCCGAGGGTGCGTTCCGCTCCATCTTCCTCTACCCGATGGCGCTTTCGTTCATCGTCACCGGCACGGCATGGAAATGGCTGCTCGATCCGGGCGTCGGCCTCGAGCACACGATGCACGACCTTGGCTGGGAAAGCTTCGCCTTCGGCTGGATCAAGGACAGCGACATGGCGATCTACTGCGTCATCATCGCCGCGGTATGGCAGACCACGGGCTTCGTGATGGCATTGTTCCTCGCCGGGCTGCGGGGAGTGGACGCCGAGCAGATCAGTGCGGCGCGTGTCGATGGCGCGCGCACCTGGCAGATCTACCTGCATATCATCATTCCGCAGCTCGGCCCGGTATTCGTCTCGGCCTTCGTGATTCTGGCGCACATGGCGATCAAGTCGTATGACCTGGTCATCGCGCTGACCAACGGCGGGCCCGGCCGCTCGACCTGGTTGCCCTCCGTCTTCATGTATCAGTACAGCTTCACCCGCAACGAGATGGCGATCGGCGCCGCGAGTGCAGTCATGATGCTCGCGGCGATCGGGTTGGTCGTCCTGCCCTATCTCTTCAGCGAGATGCGCAAGGTGAAAAATGGCTGACCGTCGATCGACAGGCCTGAGAGCCGATCGCATCTTTCTCTACGCGGTCCTGCTGTGCCTGGCGGTGCTGTTTCTGCTGCCGGTCTATGTGATGGTGTGCAATTCAGTCAAGCCGCTGGATGAAATCCGCGGCGGCAATCTCATGGCTCTGCCGATTGTCTGGACCATCGAGCCCTGGCTTACCGCCTGGAGCACGGCACAGATCGGCGTGCAGCCCACCGGGCTGAAGCCCTATTTCGTCAACTCGTTCCTGCTGGTCGTGCCGGCAGTGGCCATCTCGACACTGATCGGCGCACTCAACGGCTATATCCTCACCCAGTTCAGATTCCGCGGCGCCAACCTGCTGTTCGCGGCCATGCTGTTTTCCGTCTTCATTCCATTCCAGATCGTGCTCATCCCGATGGCGAAGACGCTCGGCGTACTTGGTCTGGCCGGCACCGTAAAAGGCCTGGTTTTCGTCAACGTGGTCTACGGGATCGGTTTCACGACTCTGTTCTTCCGTAACTATTACGCCGCGTTCCCAAATGAGCTCATCAGGTCGGCGCGAATGGACGGCGCGGATTTTTTCGGCGTGCTGTTTCGCATCCTGCTGCCCAGCAGCGGGCCGATCATCGTGGTCACGGTCATCTGGCAGTTCACCAACATCTGGAACGAATTCCTGTTCGGCGCTTCATTCAGCGATTACAGTTCGTTCCCGATCACCGTGGCGCTGAACAATCTGGTCAACAGTTCCACCGGGGTCAAGGAGTACAACGTCCATTTCGCCGGTGCATTCATCGCGGCCATCCCGACGCTGGTCGTCTACCTGGTCTCCGGCAAATACTTCGTCCGCGGCTTGATGGCGGGTTCCGTCAAAGGGTGAATTCATGGCTACGCTGGATCTGATCAATGTGCAGAAGAGCTTCGGCCCGATAAAGATCCTCCATGACATTTCCATCAGCCTCGCCGACGGCGAATTCCTGGTGCTGGTCGGCCCGTCGGGCTGCGGGAAAAGCACGCTGATGAACATCATTGCCGGCCTGGAGGAACCGTCCGCGGGCCAGCTGCAACTGGACGGTCGCGACATCACGCCGTTGCCGCCGGCCGATCGCAACATCTCGATGGTGTTCCAGTCCTACGCGCTTTACCCGAATATGACGGTGGCCAAGAACATCGAATTCCCGCTGGCGATGCGCAAGGTCGAAAAAAGCAAGCGCGCGGAGCGTGTCAAGAGCGTCGCCAAGCTGCTGCAGATCGAGCACCTGCTCGAACGCAAGCCGCGCCAGCTATCGGGCGGCCAGCGCCAGCGCGTCGCCATCGGACGGGCCCTGGCGCGCGAGCCACGGCTCTATCTGTTCGACGAGCCCTTGTCCAACCTCGACGCCCAGTTGCGGCTGGACATGCGTACCGAAATCAAGAAGCTGCACCAGCGCCTGGGCGCGACCATCGTCTACGTCACACACGACCAGATAGAAGCCATGACGCTCGCTACGCGCATTGCCGTCATGAAAGGCGGCGTGCTGCAGCAACTGGGCACCCCTTACGAGGTCTACAACCGCCCCGCCAACACCTTCGTCGCGGGTTTCATGGGCTCGCCGCGCATGAATTTGATCAAGGCGCGACTGGCGCAGAACAGCAGTGGCCTGGCGCTGGACATCCAGACCGGGACGCGCCCGCCTGTGCGCATCGATCTGCCCGACATGCCGTCCGCGATGAGCGCCCACATCGGCAGCGAAGTGATCGCAGGCATCCGCGCCGAGGCTGTAAACCTGGCGCGCGCAGGCATGGTTGCAGGCCAGACAGAGCGTGTCTTCGATGCCCGCGTCGAAGTGATCGAACCCACCGGGGCCGACACGCTGGTGGTGCTCGATCTCGGCGGCAACGAATTCACGGTGCGGCTGGAACCCGATGTCTCGCTGAAGCCGGGACAGGATGCGCGCTTCTTCGTCGACCTCGCCAAGCTGGTGTGCTTCGACGCCAAGACCGAGAGACTGATCGCGTGAGCGTTGGGGAAAATGCTTCCTACGACGTGGTCATCATCGGTTCCGGCGTCGGCGGCGGGGCGGTCGCGCTTACGCTTGCCGCCACCGGCGCCCGCATCCTGATCCTCGAGCGCGGAGAACGCCTGCCCAGGGAAGCCGAGAACTGGAGTCCGGAGGCGGTGTTCGTCGAACAGCGCTACCGCACGCGCGAGACCTGGTACGACGGCAACGGCAAACCATTCCGCCCGGGACAGTTCTACTTCGTCGGCGGCCATACCAAGGTGTACGGCACGGCCATGTTCCGCTTCCGCGAACGCGATTTCGGAGGGATCGAGCACGCCGACGGCAAGACCATGCCGTGGCCCATCCGCTACGCCGATCTCGAGCCCTGGTACGGCGAGGCTGAAAGACTGTTCGGCGTGCACGGCAAGGCAGGCGACGATCCGACCGAACCGCCACGCTCGACGCCCTACCCGCATGCGCCGATTCCGCACGAGCCGATCATCGGCAAAGCATTCGAACGCATGCGCGCACTCGGCCTGCACCCCTTTCACATGCCCGCGGCGGTCGACCTCCATCCCGGCGGCACCTGCCTTCGCTGCGGCACCTGCGATGCTTTCCCGTGCCGTGTCGGCGCCAAGGGCGACGCCGAGACCAGGCTGATCAATCCGGCATTGAAGCATTCGAACGTTACGTTGCAGACCGGCAGCGAAGTCACCCGACTCATCGCCGAAGAAGGGGGTAAGCACATCGCTGCAGCGGAGTACCGGCGCGACGGCAACACACTGACCGTCAGCGCACGGCTGTTCGTGCTGTCGGCCGGCGCCATCAACAGCGCCGCGTTGCTGCTGCGTTCTGCCGATGCGCGTAACCCGCAAGGCCTGGCCAACTCCTCGGGTGTGGTCGGCCGCTACTACATGAATCACAACTGCACCGGGATCATGGCGTTGACACCGTTGCATGTGAACGGAACGCGTTTTCCCAAGACGCTTTCGCTGAACGATTTCTACTTCGCCAGCGGTGCGAGCGAGAAACCGCTCGGTAACTTGCAGTTGCTGGGCAAGATCCAGGAGCCGATGCTGCGCAACGCCTTGCCGCGCACACCGAAATGGCTGCGCACCTGGCTCGCACGCCACAGCGTGGATTGGTACGTGATGTCCGAAGACCTGGCGCAGCGCGACAGCGAAGTCAGGGTACGCAACGACGGCGCGATCGAGCTGCGCTGGAAGCGCAGCAACCTGCGCGCGCACCGCCGCTTCGTCGAAGTGGCGAAGAAGCTGCTGAAGGACATCGGCTTCCCGATCGTGCTGTCGAAACCATTCGGCACCGACACGCCCTCGCACCAGTGCGGCACCGCGCGCTTCGGCACCGACCCGGCGGCTTCCGCGCTGGATCCGTATTGCCGCGCGTTGGATCACGACAACCTGTACGTGGTGGACGCGAGCTTCTTTCCTTCCTCCGCCGCGCTCAACCCGGCGCTGACGATTGCAGCCCAGGCACTGCGCGTCGGCAGCCACCTGAAGGCACGCCTGCACGAATTCTGACATGGCTCAGTCCCGTCCCGTTGCCCTCGTCACTGGCGCACGTCGCGGCATCGGCGCCGCCATCGCGCTCGCGCTGGCACGCGCGGGCTTCGATATCGCAGTCACTGACATTGCGGAAGACGACGACGCGCGTGCCACGCTCGCCGCCTTGCAAGCGGCCGGCGCGAAAGCGCACTTCCTGCGCAGCGATCTGGCGGACACGGCCGATCATGCGCGCGTGGTGACAGAAGCGGTCGCGCAATGCGGCGCGATCGACTGCCTGGTCAACAATGCCGGCGTGCCCTCCCCTGCGCGCGGCGATCTGCTCGATGTCAGGCCGGAAGCGTTCGACCAAGTGCTGGACGTGAACCTGCGCGGCACTTTCTTTTTTACCCAGGCTGTCGCAAGGCACATGACCGCAACCGCTTCTCGGAATGCGCGCTCGATCATCACCGTCTCCTCGGCGAGCGCGGCACTCGCCTCGCCTGAACGCGGCGAGTACTGCATGTCGAAGGCGGGCCTGGCGATGCTGACGAAACTGTTCGCGCTGCGGCTTGCCCGGGACGGCATCCCGGTGTTCGAAGTGCGTCCCGGCGTGATCCGCACGCCGATGACGGCCGGGGTCGCCGACAAGTACGACCGGCGCATCGCCGACGGCCTGGTCCCCATGAGCCGCTGGGGTGAACCCGAAGACATCGGCGCCGCCGTGGCAGCGCTGGCAAGCGGCCATTTCCAGTTTGCCACCGGCTCGGTCATCAACCTGGATGGCGGCCTGGCCATTCCCCGCCTTTAAAAAATGTTTGACGCAAAGGCACATGACTGACACTACCTACGACTACATCATCACCGGCGGCGGCACAGCCGGGTGCGTGCTGGCGCATCGTCTGAGCGCCGATCCGCAGGTAAAAGTGTTGCTGCTAGAAGCCGGCGGTTCCGACCGCCATCCGTTCTTTCACCTGCCGGCGGGCTTCGCGAAGATGACCAAGGGCATCGCCTCCTGGGGCTGGTCCACGGTTGCGCAGAAGCATCTGAAGAACCGCGTCCTGCGTTACACGCAGGCCAAGGTCATCGGCGGCGGCTCGTCGATCAACGCGCAGATTTATACCCGCGGTGTGCCGGTCGACTACGACGCGTGGGTTCGCGACGCCGGCGCGGACGGCTGGTCGTACCGCGACGTGCTGCCTTACTTCAAGCGGGCCGAGAACAACCAGCGCTACGCCAACGAGTATCACGGTTACGGCGGGCCGCTGGGCGTATCGAATCCGATCAGCCCGCTGCCGATTTGCGAGGCCTTCTTCCAGGCCGGGCAGGAACTGGGCATCCCCTTCAATCCGGACTTCAACGGCGCGCATCAGGACGGACTTGGCTACTACCAGCTCACACAGTTCAACGCACGCCGCTCCTCCACCTCGGTGGCTTACCTGAATCCAATCCGCGATCGGCGCAACCTGACCGTGCGGCTGGGGACTCAGGCCTTGCGCGTGGTGGTGGAAAACGGACGCGCGACCGGTGTCGAGGTCGCCGCCGCAGGCTCCGCCTCGCCGCAACTCGTGCGTGCCGGGCGCGAAGTAATCGTGACGTCGGGCGCGATGGGCTCACCCAAACTCCTGATGCAGTCGGGCATCGGGCCGGCCGCCCATCTGCGTTCGGTCGGCGTGAATGTAGTGCACGATCTGCCGGGCGTCGGCGGCAATCTGCAGGACCATCTCGACCTGTTCGTCATCGCCGAATGCACCGGGGACCATACCTACGACAAGTACAACCAGCCGCACCACGCGGCGTGGGCCGGGCTTCAATATCTACTGTGGAAGAAGGGGCCGGTGGCCTCCAGCCTGTTCGAAACCGGCGGTTTCTGGTACGCCGAGAAAAGCGCGCGCTCGCCCGATATCCAGTTTCACTTGGGCCTGGGTTCCGGCATCGAAGCCGGGGTGGCGAAGATGCGCAACCCCGGCGTTACGCTGAACAGCGCCTACCTGCGCCCGCGCTCGCGCGGCACCGTACGGCTGACCAGCGCCGATCCGACCGCGGCACCGCTGATCGATCCCGACTACTGGGCCGAGCCGCGTGATCGTGAACTCGCCATCGAGGGTCTGCGCCTGGCGCGTGAGATCATGCGCCAACCCGCGCTGAAACGCTTCGTCCTGGCCGAGCGACTGCCCGGCGATGCATTGCAGACCGACGCCGACCTTTTCGAATTCGCTTGCGCGCATGCCAAGACGGACCACCATCCCGTGGGCACCTGCCGCATCGGACCGGCGAGCGACAGGGCAAGCGTGGTGACACCGGATTTGCGCGTCATCGGCCTCGAAGGCCTGCGCGTGGCCGACGCGTCGGTGATGCCCCTCATCCCGTCCTGCAATACCAACGCGCCCACCATCATGGTCGCGGAAAAAGCTGCGGACCATATTCTCGGCCGCCTTGCTTGAGGAACCGCCATGCAACTGATCCTGCCCGATGAAAACGGCGCATTGCAACCGTACAAGCTCACCCAAGCGTCCTCGCCGTTCGCCCGGGTGGCGCAGGCGCAATGGAACCGCAGCGCTTACGCGGCGGCGCATGTGGTAGTCGATCCGCTTCAGCCCTGCGATCCGTGGGACGGGCCGCCGGTGATCGATTGGCAGGCGACGCTGCGTTTCCGCGAGCATCTGTGGCGGCTGGGCTTCAAGGTCGCCGAGGCGATGGACACGGCACAGCGCGGCATGGGTCTGGACTGGCCGGGCGCGCGCGAGCTGATCCGCCGCAGCGTCGCCCATGCCAGGACCATTCCCGGCGCCGATCTCGCCTGCGGCGTCGGCACCGACCAGCTGGTCGCGAACGAACGCACCACGATCGCCGATGTAATGCACGCCTACCAAGAGCAGATCGAAGCGGTGGAAGCGGCCGGTGGACGCATCATTCTCATGGCGAGCCGCGCGCTGGCTGCCGTGGCAAAAAGCGCCGACGACTACAAGCGCGTTTACGGCGAACTGCTGCGTCAATGCAAGGACAAAGTCGTACTGCACTGGCTGGGCGAGATGTTCGACCCGGCGCTGAAAGGCTACTGGGGCACCAACGACATTGCGGCGGCAATGGACACGGTACTCGACATCGTGCGGGCGAATGCGCAGAAAATAGAAGGCATCAAGATTTCGCTGCTCGACGCGCAGTGGGAGGTCGCGATGCGCCCCAGGCTGCCAGACGGCGTCATCATGTTCACCGGCGACGATTTCAACTACGACACGCTGATCGCCGGCGACGGCAGCCATCATTCTCACGCGCTGCTCGGCATCTTCGATCCGATTGCACAGGTGGCCGCGGCGGCGCTGGCGAGGCTCGCCAGCCGCGATGCCGAAGGCTACAAGAGCATCATCGCACCGACGATTCCGCTGTCGCGCGAAATCTTTCGCGCGCCCACCCGGCACTACAAGGCCGGAGTGATCTTCATCGCCTGGCTGAACGGCCACCAGTCGCATTTCGTCGCCGCCGGGGGGCTGCAATCGGCACGCTCCGTGCGGCACTACGCGAAAGTATTCGAACTCGCAGACCGCTGTGGCGCACTCATCGATCCCGAACTCGCGGTTTCGCGCATGCGCAGCTTCCTGCGGGTACACGCCGGCATCTCATGACGACAGCGCAGCCCGGACCGCGTTTCGTCAGTGCTGGCGAAGCACTCACCGATTTGATCCGCCAGGAAGACGGCTACTGGCTGGCGCGCGCCGGCGGCGCGCCATGGAATGTGGCGCGTGTCATGGCGGGCTTCGGCATTTCGAGTGCGTTTGCCGGCAGCGTCAGCCGCGACAACTTCGGCGACGAGATTGCCGCGCTGAGCCGCGAGGCCGGACTGGACATGCGCTTCCTGCAACAGCACGACAAACCCTCGCTGCTGGCGATCGTTCATGAAACATCCCCGCCGCGGTATTACTTCATCGGCGCGGACAGCGCTGACCTCGCCTTCGATCCGCGTGTGCTTCCCCGGGATTGGATCCGTTCGGTCGAATGGGTGCACTGCGGCGGCATCAGCCTCGCGCGCGAACCGCTGTGCAGCCGGCTGATCGGCTTGCTGGAAGGCGCGAAGGCGGCGGGCGCGCGGGTGAGCTTCGATCCGAATTTCCGCAACTTGATGACACCCGCTTACGACGCGACTCTTGCCCGCGTGGCGCGCCTGGCGGATGTGATCAAGGTTTCCGATGAGGATTTGGGTGGCCTGTTCCGCACCCGGGATATGGATGGCGCATTGGCGCAGCTCCAGGCACTCAATCCACGGGCGGTCGTTATGCTTACGCGCGGCGCCGAAGGCGCGGAACTGCATGCGGACGGACGGCGTTTTCACCAGGACTGTCCGCCCGTTGAAATCGTCGATTCGGTCGGCGCGGGCGACGCCAGCATCGGCGGCTTGCTCTATAGCCTGATGCATCGACCGGATGCCGGCTGGCCGGCGCATTTGCGCCGCGCGGTGGCCGCCGGCACAGCCGCCTGTCTGCAATCCGGCGCTACGCCACCCGCGCTCGCCGCAGTCGAAAAAGTTCTCGCGAAAATGAACTGACGAAGAACATGCCCGACTTCCGCGACCCGCGCTTCCTGCTCGATCATGTCCGCCACACGATGGCTTTCTACCATCCGCGTGCGATCGATCCGCACGGCGGGTTCTTTCATTTTTTTCGGGACGACGGCAGCGTCTACGACTCGCATACCCGTCACCTGGTCAGCAGCACGCGTTTCGTTTTCAACTATGCGATGGCGTATCGCCGGTTCGGTGATGCGGCGTACCTGCGCGCCGTGGAGCATGGCACGGCTTACCTGCGTGAACGGCATCGCAATGCGTCGACCGGCGGATACGCCTGGCTGCTCGACGGCGAGCGTGTCGCCGACGCGACCAATCATTGCTACGGTCTCGCATTTGTCCTGCTGGCATATGCGCACGCATCGATGGCCGGCGTCGAACCCGCGCGCGCGTGGATCGGCGAGACGTTCGACCTGATGGAGAGAAAATTCTGGTCGCCGGCTTCCGGCCTGTACGCGGACGAAGCCGCCGCGGACTGGTCGGCGGTCTCCTCCTATCGCGGGCAGAACGCCAACATGCACGCCTGCGAAGCGATGCTGGCGGCGTTCGAAGCCACCGGACAGACGCGCTATCTCGATCGCGCGGCAAAACTGGCGCGAAACATTACGGTGAGACAAGCGGCGCTGGCAAACGGACTCATCTGGGAGCACTACCACGCCGACTGGTCGGTGGACTGGAATTACAACAAGGACGACAAGACCAATATTTTTCGTCCGTGGGGTTATCAGCCCGGGCATCTTGCCGAATGGGCCAAGCTGCTGCTGATACTGGAGCGCCACGCAGATCGGTTGACCGGCCCGGAGTGGCTGGCGCCGCGCGCGGCCGAGCTGTTCGACGCCGCAATGAAACACGCATGGGACCACAACCACGGTGGCATCGTCTATGGTTTTGCGCCGGACGGCAGCATCTGCGACGGCGACAAATATTTCTGGGTGCAGGCCGAATCGCTCGCGGCGGCGGCGCTGCTGGCAAAGCGCACTGGCGACGAAAAATACTGGCAGTGGTACGGCCGATTCTGGGACTACAGTTGGAGACACTTCGTCGATCACGAGCACGGCGCGTGGTACCGTATTCTCACGCGTGACAACCGGAAATACAGCGACGAAAAATCCCCAGCGGGAAAAACCGACTACCACACGATGGGCGCGTGCTACGAAGTGCTCAACGCGATCGGGACCTGATCGCGGTTCAGCGACGAAACAGCGCGACTGCACTACCCAGCAACAAGGCGGAAGCCCCGAGCAACAGCGCGTTCATTCCATTTTGCAGATCGCCCATCAGGCTCACCAACAGCGGGCCGAATATCTGCCCCATGCCGAAAGCGGCCGTCATCGCCGCCATCAGGTGCGAGGCGTGATCCGGCGCAAGCACGCGCGCCTCCTGCATACCGGTCATCGTCGCGACCATGAAGGTGCCGCCCACGCAGCACGCCGAGATCACGATGCCCGCCATCCCCGGCAGCAGGACGGGCATCGCAACACCGATCGCCATGACTACATGCGACGACGCCCAGATGAGTCGATTCGGCAGGTGCGCCGACAACCAGCCCGCCATCAGCGTGGAGATGAGCGCGGCACTCCCGAAAATCGGCCAGGCCCAACCGAAAACCGCCGGGTCGGGAATACTCTGTTTCGCCATGGCCGGCAGGAAGGTGCCGGGAATGATGTAACCGAAGCCGAAGATTCCGTAGCAGACGACCACGAGCATGTGCGTGCGCAGTCGCAGCGGCGAAGCGTCGGCCTTCGTCGCGGCCCGCGTTTGCGTTGCCTCGCGATAACCGGGCCAACACGAGAACGCAAGCGCCAGCGCGATGACGCCGACGGCGATCCAGGCCTGGTCGGCCGACCACGACAGATTCAGGAACAACAGACAGGATGCGCCGGTCAGCGCGGTGCCGAACCCGACGCCGCCGAACACCACGCCGCCCAACCGTCTTCTACCCAGTGTCGCAAGCTGCTCCAGGATGTAGGCAGACGCAAATACCAGGATCCACGCGCTCACCAGGCCCGCGAGCCCGCGCAACAGCAGCCAAGCGAACGGATGATGAGTCAGGCCCATGGCGCCCGTCAGCAAGGCCACCGTCACCACTGAGAAGCGCACCACAGTGACCGTCGCCGCCCGGATCCAGATCGCCGATAGCGCGCCGATGAAATAGCCGACATAGTTCGTCGACGCCAGCAAGCCGGCGATGCGTAGCGTCAGGCCATGGTCCTTCTGCATCATCGGCAGAATCGGCGTGAACGCAAAGCGGCCCACACCGATGGCGATGGCCAGCGCCAGCATGCCGGAAAACGCGAGACGCACTGCGGAGAGTCGATTCATTTCGGATTCGGGAAAACGACCAAGCGCGCATAGTAACGCGGCCCGCTGTTCTCACGTTTCAATAAGATTTTCATCGCTCAAAAAAATTCCGGGTTGCGCAGTCGCGAACCTTGGACTATAAGAGCGAACCGGCACGGCGGCTGATGCGTCGTTCCAAAACAAGAAAACCGGGGGAGCATCATGCATGATCTCGTGATTCGCGGCGGCACGCTCGTCGATGGCACCGGCTCGGGACGCCGCACAGCCGACGTCGCGGTCGACGGCGAATTCATCATTGCGGTCGGCGGAGACATCGGCCACGGACGCCGCGAAATCGATGCCAGGGGATTGCTGATTACGCCCGGCTTCGTCGACATCCACACGCATTACGATGGCCAGGCCACCTGGGACCCCTATCTGACGCCCTCGTCCTGGCATGGCGTGACCACAGTCGTGTTCGGCAACTGCGGCGTCGGCTTCGCGCCGGTGCGCAAAGGCGCCGCGCCCTATCTCATCAACCTGATGGAAGGCGTCGAGGACATCCCCGGCACCGTACTGGCCGAAGGCGTGAAGTTCGACTGGGAATCCTTTCCCGACTACCTCGATGCACTCGAAGCGGCGCCGAAGGTGATCGACGTCGGTGCACAGGTGCCGCATGCGGCGCTGCGGTTCTACGTCATGGGTGATCGCGGTACCGATCATGCCGCCCAACCGAAAGACGAAGAAATCGCAGAGATGGGGGAACTGCTCGAGCAGGCGTTGCGCGCCGGTGCGCTCGGCTTTACCACCTCGCGCACCATCAAGCATCGCGCCCGCGACGGACGCCTGACGCCGAGCCTGTCGGCGCGGGAACCCGAACTCTTCGGCCTTGCGGCGGCAATGAAACGCGCCGGCCGCGGTGTGATCGAAGTCAACTCCGATTTCGGTCCGGGCGAATTCGAAATATTGCGCGCAGCGGCGGAGATTTCCGGCCGGCTGCTGTCCGTGCTGCTGCTGCAGGTGAACAATGCACCCGACCTGTGGCGCGAGACCCGTGCGCAGATACACGCCGCCCGAGAAGCCGGCGTCGATGTGAATGGCCAGGTCGGCTGCCGCCCGATCGGCGTGATGATGGGCCTGGAAACCACCATCCATCCGTTTTCCACGCACCCCGCCTGGCTGGCACTGAATCATCTGACGCCGGCCCAGCGCGTCGAGCAATTGCAGCGCGATCCGGCTCTCCGGCGCAGGCTGGTCGAGGAACGGCCGGCAGACGAGCACACAAGGCGCATCGCCGATGCGCTTCACAGAATTTATGTCGTCGACGACACTTACGACTACGAACCGCATCCTTCCATCAGCATCGGAGCGCGGGCGCAGCCCGCGGGCACGAGCCCGTGGTCGCTGGCGCTCGAAGCGATGATGGAGCGAGACGGCAAACAGTTGCTGGTCGAAACCTTCGAGAACTACACCGAAGGCAGCCTCGACAACATCCGCGAGATGCTGGAGGATGAAGCAACCGTCATGGGCATCGCCGACGGCGGCGCCCACGTGTGCACGGTCTGCGATGCCAGTTCGCCCACCTTCCTGCTGACCCACTGGGCACGCGATCGCAAGCGCGGCGCGCAACTGCCGCTCGAATTCCTGGTGCGCAAGCAGACCCGGGATTGCGCCCTGGCCTACGGACTGAAGGATCGCGGCGTGCTCGCCGCCGGTTATCGGGCCGACCTCAATATCATCGACTTCGACAAGCTCGGCATGCGCAAGCACGAAGTCGTCTACGACCTGCCCGCGGGCGGGCGCCGGCTGATGCAGCGCGCGGACGGTTATCGCCATACTTTCGTTGCCGGCGTCGAAACGCTGTGCGACGACCGGCACACCGGCGCCATGCCCGGCAAACTGCTGCGCTGAGCGGACCATGGGCAAAGTCTTTCGCGTCGATTATCCGATCCGCTTTTCGCATTGTGATCCCGCGGGCCAGGTTTACTTTCCGCGCTTCTTCGATCTGCTGCACGACGCGATGGAGGACTGGTTCAACGTCGGGCTGCAGGAGCGTTTCTCCGACTTCCTGATGAAGCAGCAGCTCGGTACGCCGACGGTCGGCACGCAGTGCGACTTCCTCAGCCCGGCGCGTTTCGGCGACACGCTCGTCATCGAGCTGTCGATTCTCCGGCTCGGCAACAGCTCGATCGAACTCGGTTTCACTGCCAGCATCGACGGACGCGCCTGCCTGAAATGCCGCCATACCATCTGCATTTTCTCCAAGCAGACCTTGAAGGCCGTACCGATTCCGGAAACGCTGCGCATTCGCATGCAGGATTACGTGGTTGCGGCCAACTAACCCCCCGGGGGCCGCCGCCTTCGCGGCTATGACATGGAACTTTCCCATTCACGACCTGCCTTACGCGTATGACGATTCACGCATCGGATCGTTGCCATTCCGGTTGCGCTCCAAGCCGATTATTTTTCGAACGCCCACGCTTCGAGTCGGCGCATCGCCGGGGTGATTCACAAGAGGAGAATGCGATGAATACCGATATCTGGAAGATCACTGCCCTGACGCTGTTCCTCGCCCTTTTGCTGGCCGGCGCACCGATGTCGTTTGCCGCAGAGAGTCCGAGCGGCAAGACCACCGGCAAGGACGTTTCGCAAAAAATCGACGAGACAGCGCATGCGATCAAAAACTATTCCGCGGAGCAGCGCGACGAAGCATTGAAGAACGCGAAAAGCGTTCTCGCGGACGCCGATGCGCACATCGATCATTTCGAAAGCGAGATGAGCAGGAACTGGGACAAGATGAATGCGTCGGCGCGCAAGCATGCGCGGGAAACGATGAAGACGCTGCGCCAGCAGCGCCAGGATCTGTCCCAGAGCTACGGCGAGCTGAAGCGCGGTTCCGCAAACGCCTGGGATGAGGTAAAAGGCGGCTTCGCGAAGAGTTACGACGCGCTACGCGACTCCTTCTCGAAGGCGGCGAAGGAATTCTGAACTTCGGGCAGCAGGCGCGAAAAAAGCCCGGGAAACCGGGCTTTTTTCGTCCCCGTCCGCCACCGGATCCCTTTCGTCCAGCCAGCTTCCTCAAGCTATGCTAAAGTACGTGCATATGCACGTTCTTTCACCTCTTCATAAATGACCACCGCCACCACAACCGGTCGTCCGAAATCTGCGCGCGCCGCAATCGCCGCCGAGAGCGCTGCGGAAAACCCGCAACCGCTCGTCTGCACCGGGGCGCGGCTGCGTCGCCTTACGCGGCGCGTCACCGCGTTCTATGAGCACCACATGCGCGACAGCGGTCTCAAGCTTTCCCAGTATTCGCTGCTTGCGCAATTGTCCGAGGATCCGCAATCGTTGACCACGCTGGCCGACCGCATGGAAATCGATCGCACGACGCTGACCCGCAGCCTGCAACCGTTGCTGGAACAAGGCTGGGTTGCGGAGTCGTCGGGTACCGATGCGCGGCAGCGCCTGTTCGTGCGCACTGCAAGCGGGACCCGCACCCGCAACGCGGCACGCAAGTATTGGCGGCAGGCCCAACTCGCGCTCGAACAGCACCTTGGCCAGGGTTTCGTCGCCAACTTCCATGCGCGGCTCGATCAGGCCTTGTCGCGCCTCAAACCCGCTTTGCCGGAGGACAACTGATCATGACCACCCGCTCCGAGATTCGGGTTTCCTACTGGACCATTACGCTCGTTGCAGCGTTGCTGCTGATGGTGACCATGGGCACGCGCCAGTCGCAGGGATTGTTCCTGTCGCCGCTGAATACCACCACGGGGCTGGGCATCGCGACCATCAGCCTGGCCATGGCGATCGGCCAGTTTATTTGGGGGCTGACGCAGCCGATTGCCGGCGCGATTGCCGACCGTTACGGCGCCGGCCGGGTTCTCGCCGGCGGCGTGTTGTTGCTGGCCGCGGCTTATGCCGTCACGCCGTTCATGACTTCGACTTCGGGGTTGATCATTGCGCTGGGCGTCCTGATGGCGGCCGGCTCCGGTGCGGGCAGCTTCTCGGTGCTGATCGGGTCCGCCTCGCGCTACCTGCCGGCGGAAAAACGCGGACTCGGCTCGGGCATCATCAACGCCGGCGGCTCGTTCGGACAATTCGTATTCGCGCCGATCACGCAGCGGCTGATCGGCGGACTCGGCTGGATGGGCGCCATGTGGTCGCTGGCGGTTCTGACGCTGGCCGCACTGCCGCTGACCAGAGTATTGCGTCGCCGTCCGGACGCGGAGCCCGTCGCCAAACAGGCGTCGGCTACGCTGGCTTCGGCGCCCGATCACGGTTTACGCAAGACAGTGCGCAATGCATTCAAGGATTCGAGTTATCTGTTATTGCACGCCGGCTTCTTCACCTGTGGATTTCACATTGCGTTCCTGATCACGCATCTGCCGGGGGAAGTGCAGCTGTGCGGCCAACCGGCCCAGGTGGCAAGCTGGTCGCTGGCGATCATCGGCCTAGCGAACATCGTCGGCAGTCTGGTTGCCGGCTGGGGCACGCAGACTTATCGCAGCAAATACATCCTGTTCTGGATGTACGCATCGCGCGCGCTGCTGATTCTCATCTATCTCGCCGCGCCGAAAACCGCGCTGACCTTCTATCTGTTCGCCACGGGCCTGGGCCTGACCTGGCTGGCGACGGTGCCGCCGACCGCTGCAGTGGTCGGCAAATTGTTCGGCGGCCGTTATATCGGCACGCTGTTCGGCCTGACCCTGCTGTCGCATCAGATCGGCGGTTTTCTCGGCGCCTGGCTGGGCGGGCTGGCGATCACGAATCTCGGCGACTATACGATCATGTGGTATGCCGACGCGGCGCTCGCGGCGCTCGCGGCATTGTGCAATCTTCCGATCCGCGAAGCCCGCATCGCGCCAAAACTGCAGCCCGCCTGACCCGTCACGGTTGCGGGGAATCGCGTAACATGCCTCGTTGCCGCCGCAGTCGGCGGGCGCGATCCGGATTCTCTTCATGGCCGAACCAGGCAACTGGGCTTTTCCGAAGGGCGTGCAACCGCAGCAGGACGAGTTGCGGTTCGACCTCGACTCGGCACTGGACGCAGTCGTGCAGTTGCGCTCGGAAATCCCCGAAGACGCCTTTACTGCTTCGATCCTCGGCACCGAGCGGGCCGGCAACGGCGTTGTCATCCGCGACGACGGCCTCGTCCTCACCATTGGCTATCTCATTACCGAAGCCCGGAGCATCTGGCTGACGACCAATAGCGGCCTGGCGGTCGCGGGTTACCCGCTGGCTTACGACCAGGCCACCGGATTCGGACTGGTGCAGCCGCTCGGCCGTCTCGGCGTGTCTGCGCTGCCACGCGGCAGCGCAACCTCTTGCGCAATCGGAGACGACGTCATCGTCATCGGCCACGGCGGGCGCGCGCATGCATTGACAGCGAAGATCATCGCCAAACGCGAATTCGCCGGTTACTGGGAGTATGTGCTCGACGAAGCATTGTTCACCGCGCCAGCGCATCCGCAGTGGGGAGGCACGGCAGTACTGGGAGACGACGGCCGGCTGCTCGGCATCGGCTCGCTGCTCGTGGAAGAGGTACTCGACGGCAAGCAGGCGCAGGGCAACATGATCGTGCCGATCGACCTGCTCGAACCGATTCTGGACGACATGATGAAGCTGGGGCGCTCGAGCCGTGCGCCGCGTCCCTGGCTGGGAATGTATGCGACGGAGGCGAGCGGCCAGATCGTTGTCGGCGGACTGGCCAAGGACGGCCCGGCGCATCGCGCGGGCATACGCCAGGGCGACATGGTGCTCGAAGTCGCCGGCCAGCGTGTTTCATCGCTGGCGGATCTGTTCCGCAGAATCTGGCGGCTCGGTGCCGCCGGCACGGCAATTCCGCTGACGCTGGCTCGCGAAGGCTCGCTGCTCAACGTGCGTCTGCAATCGGTCGACCGCAACGACTTCCTGAAGAAGCCCTCGCTGCATTAGCCGAAGCCGAACTTCGCGGGGAGCCAGAGCGAGAACGCCGGCACGAACACGAGCACCAGCAGCGCAACGAACAGTACCGCGAGATACTTCGCCATCGGCCGCACCACGTCCTTCAGCTCGGTGCCGGTGATGGAGCAGGTCGCGAACAAACCCAGGCCGACCGGCGGGGAAAACAGCCCCAACCCCATCGCCACCACCATGACGGTACCGAAGTGCAGCGGGGAGACGCCGAGCTGCAGCGCGATCGGGGTCAGTAGCGGACCGAAAATGATCAGCGCCGGCGCGCCCTCGAGGATCGCGCCGAAGGCAATCATCAGCAGGGTCGAGGCAAGCACGAAACCGTCCGCACCGAAGCGGTGTCCCAGCTCCATCATGAATCCGGAGAGCTGCTGCGGGATCTGCTGGATGGTCAGCGCAAAGGACACGCTCGACGCCGCCGCCACGATGAAGAGAATGCTCCCGGCCATCGAGGCCGAGCGCACGAACAGACGCAATACGCTGCGCGCGCTCAGTTCGCGAAACGCCAATCCGCCCACGATCAGCGCGTAGGCGACCGCGAAGGCGGAGACTTCAGTGGAGGTCGCCATGCCGGATGTCACGCCTTTGCCTATCATCGCGATCATGACCAAGCCGACCAGCGCGCCGCCCACCAGAGGCACCAGCTGTCTGCGTTTTTCGAATGCCGCGGCGGGATCGATGCGCGAACCGAAGGCATAGGCGACCAGCGCGAGGGCCAGTGCCATGAACGCCGCCGGCACCAGGCCGGCAATGAACAACCCGCCGATGGAGATGTTGGCGACGAAGCCCATGATGATCATGTTGATGCATGGCGGGATGGTTTCCGCCATGACCGCCGAGGCGGCCAGCAGCCCCGCGGCATCGTTCGGGTCCTGCCGCGTGCGGCGTACCGCCGGCATGATGATCCCGCCAACGGCGGCGACGTCGGCGAGCTTCGACCCGGACACGCCAGAAAAAAAAGCAGTCGCGGTGATGATGATCAGGTTCAATCCGCCGCGCACGCGCCCCATCATGCGCAACAACAGTTCGATCAGCCGCGACGACATGCCGTTCGCCTCCATCAGCAGGCCGGCCAGCACGAAGAAGGGGATCGCCAGCAATACGAAGTGATCCATGCCCGACAATACCTGCTGCGAGTACACCAGCATCGGCAGCGAGGGATCGGCCAGAAAATAAAGCAAGGCGGAAAACGCGAGCGCGAACGCGATCGGCAGGCCGGCGACGATGCTCAGCACGAAGCCGACTGCAAGCAGCATCAGTGGCGTGATCGCCTGCGCGGGCACGGCCGCATTCCATGCCCAGACTGCAGCCGCGAGCGCCACCCCGAAGACCAGCGTCCCCCAAACGGAATTGCCCGGGCCTGCCAACGCACCGGCAATGCCGAACAGCAGCATGAGCGCACTGCCGATCACGACCGGGCCGATATAGATCCATTGCGGCAGTCCGATCGGCGTGGTCTGCCCGCGCGAATCTGCAAACAGCGCGCACGAGGACAGCAACAGCGCGATCGCCACCACGACGATGATCCAGTGGCAGAGCTGGATCAGCAGCGGACGCCAGGACGCGGGAAACAGATTGCGAAAGCTGTCGATGCCGACATGCTGCACACGCGCCAGCGTCGTCGCCGCACCGAGGAAAACCTGCATGCCCATCAGGGCGCGTGCGATTTCCTCCGCCCAATCCACCGGATCGTGCAGGAAATAACGCCAGACGACCGAGCACAACACCACGAGCACGTCGCTCGCCAGCACAACGGCGGCGAAAATTTCCGTCGCGACCAGCAGCCGGCCCAATGCACGATGTGCGGAACGCGGCTTGGCGAACTGAGAGACGTAGACGGCGTGATCTTTCATTCTTCGTCGCCCGCCCTCTTCTACCGCATCCTAGCGGGCGATCGCGACCGCCTGGAACAAGGGCCTGGTGGGGGGATACTGGTTCGCAAACGCGGGCCAGAGTTGCGCTTCCATCTGTTTGCGCAATGCGTCGCGCTCGGCTTTGGCCATGGGATGGAAAGCAATCCCCAACTTCCTGAGCTCCTCGAACGCCGCGCGCCCCTTCTCCGCCGCCTGTGCGCGTTGATACAGGCTAGCCTCCTGCGCCACCTGCAAAAAGGCCGGACGGATGTCCGCGGGAATCCTGTCGAGCCCGCGCTTGCCGATCACGGCGACCATAGGCGGGAACAGATGCTCGGTCAGGAAACAGTGCCGCGTAACCTCGTAGAGCTTGGTGGCGAGCACGGTCGAGGCGTCGTGTTCGAAGCCATCGACCACCCCCGTTTGCACCGCGGTGTAGAGTTCGTTGAACGGAATCGGCGTCGGCACCGCGCCCATCAGCTTGAAGGTGTCGATGAAGGCGCTCGTCGGCAACATACGCAGCTTCACGCCTTTCAGCTCCGCCAGTGATTTCACCGGCGCCTTGGTATAAACGCTGCGCGCCGCGAAATGCGATCCCCACCCCATGACCATGCAGCCGGTGCGGCCGTGCAGGATCGCAGCGAGGCTCGCGCCGACGCCGCCATCGAGCGCCCTGGCCATGTGCGCGTAGCTGTCGAACACATAGCCTAGGTCCAGCATGCCGAATTCCGGCGCGACGGTCGCCCAGATCGAGGAACCCGTCAGCATGATGTCGATCGATCCGACCTTGACCTGTTGCACCACATCGGCTTCCTTGCCGAGCTGGCTGTTCGGAAAAAAATCAGCCGCAATCCTGGAACCCACCGCGGATTTCAGGTTGGCGGCGAAGCGCTGGTACCAGATGTAATGCGCGGAATTCTGGTCGGCAGTGAGTGAGGAGGAGATGCGCAAGGCAATTGCACTCTGCGCGCGCGCACGCACCGGAATGCCCGCGGAAACAGACGCAGCCGCTACGGAAGCGACTGCAAGAAAGCGGCGACGCGATGCCGGTAGGGTCATGTTCTTTTCTCCGTGATGGACGGGTACTTCGTGCCTAGTGCCTAGTGCCTAGTGCCTAGTGCCTAGTATTGGATGGCCGTCGTTTCATTCTGGTTCGCGCCTCTCACTAGACACCAACCACTTCTCTTTCCTGTCCCCTGCTTTTGCCGAGCAGCATGAGCGCAATCGCCATGTTCACGACATTCCACGCGATGCCGTTGATGAACGCCACCCGGTACGAACCGGTCAGGTCGAAGATCACGCCGGACATCCAGCCGCCCAGCGCCATGCCCAGCATCGTTGCGGTGAGCACGATGCCGATGCGCGCGCCGGCCTCCTTCGGCGAAAAGTACTCGCGGATGATGATGGCGTAGGACGGCACGATGCCCCCCTGGAACAAGCCGAACAAGGCCGAGATTGCATATAGCGAAGCGAGCCCGTCGAACGGCAGGAACAGCAGCAGCGCGAAGCACTGCATGCTCGATCCGATCAGCAGCGTGCGCAGCCCGCCGATGCGGTCCGAAATCAAGCCGAAGACAAGGCGGCTGACGATGCCGCATCCGAGCAGCAGCGACAGCATCTGCGCGCCACGGGCGGCGCCGTATCCGAGGTCGCCGCAGTAGGCAACCAGGTGCACCTGCGGCATGGACATCGCGACGCAACAGCATACGCCGGCAACGATCAGCATGTTCTGCAATGCCTGCGGCGATAGTCCCAACGGACGGCTGCGCCTCGTCAGGTCGCGCGTATTCGTGGATTCGGCGTCGGGTTCCGTCGGCGCTCGCCTGCGCAGCGTGAGCACCAGCGGCAGCATGGTGGCCACGCAGAAGACCGAGATGCCGGACAAGGTCTGCCGCCATCCGCTCGTTTCGATGAAATGCTGCACGACCGGCGGCCACAGCGCTCCGGAGAGGTAGTTGCCGCTGGCAATGATGGCCACGGCAATGCCACGCCGGCGGGTGAACCAGTGCGACGTATCGGCGAGCAGCGGCGAGAAGGTCGCCGAACTGCCGAAGCCGATGAGCAGGCCGTGGGCGAGCGAGTATTGCCAGAGCGTCGAAGCCGATGCGGCGGCGGCGTACCCGAGCGCAAGACAGACGATGCCGACGATGACTGGCGGCAGGATTCCGAAACGATCGGACATCCGCCCCAGCACAATCCCGCCGACGCCGAAACCGAACATGGTCAATGTGTAGGGCAGCGAAGCATCCGCGCGCGCAACGCCGAACTCGGCCTGCACCGCCGGCAGTGCAACGACTACAGACCACATGCCGACGCCGCCGATGGTCGAAAGAAGCAGCGCCAGCACCAGCCGCGTCCACGCGTGAGTGGAATCCACCCCGCCATGCGTCGCGCCATTATTATTTTGTTGTTCGTTCCTCACCTTGAGGGATTGTGCCTGAAAAGCCGTGACGACGTGACGCGCGGGCATACCGGCTCCGCCATAATCGGGACGGTCGTGACGATGTGGCGGCGTGACGGTGTAAATAACCGGAAATTCAGGTGGATATGCCCCCTTGCCGGTTACTCCAAAACTCTGCGCACCAAATCTCGCGGTTCGTTTTATTCCACCGCGTCACGTCGTTACGACTATGGCGGAGCCGGTATGCCCGCACGTCACGCCGTCACGGCCTTTCTACACTACGTTACAAAACTCCTTCAACCGGATGCGCTCAAAAACGTTAGAGCACAAACCAGGTTCTTGTCTGGCTGAGGTTGGAAAAGGAGAGAGGTCATGAAGAAGATATCGATCGCCGTTGCGTCCATGATGGCGTTTTCCCAAGTAAACGCTCACGCATTTGAAGCATTGGCCAACGTGGTCGGGGTAGCGCCGATTACGGAACAGGTCAACCATCCGACACAACAGTGTTGGACTGAAACGCAGCAGGTCACCCAGGCTGTTCCGCAACAACGCAACTATCTCGGCGCCATCATCGGTGGCGTCGCCGGCGGTTTGCTTGGGGCCCAGGTTGGCCGCGGCAACGGCCGCGTGGCGGGCGCGGCGGTCGGTGCGGGCGTAGGCGCGGTCGCTGGCGACGCCGTCGCCAACCAGAACAGGTCCGACGGTACCGTCACCACGGCCACGCCGGTGCAGCGCTGCCGCCAGGTCGACAGTTTCCAGGCCGTGACCACCGGCTACATGGTGACGTACGAATACGACGGCCAGCGTTTCTCGACCCGGCTGCCCTACAACCCGGGTAACCAGTTGCGAGTGAACGTTGCCGTGACCCCGCGCTAAACCACGCCCCGGGAGACAGTCATGTCGTCCGATCGAACCGCGTCATCCACTCGAGTGTTGAGTGTACGGGCTGCGATCGCGGCCTTGCTTGCCCTGTCGTGCGTGGCGGGAATCCCTCGTCCCGTCCACGCCGACCAGGGTGGCCCTCGCGGACACGAGTTCCGCGAGCACGAATTCCACCGCGAGCAATTCCGCGATTCGCGCTACCACCACGATCACTACTATCCGCCACGCGGCTACCGGTTCAACGTGCTACCGCCGCATCCGCGCGTGATAGCGCACGGTGGACAGCAGTTCTATTTTTCGGGCGGAGTCTGGTATCGGCCGGTGCGCAATACTTTCATCGTAGTGCGTCCGCCGGTCGGCATCATCGTTCCGGTTCTGCCGCCGTTCTATACGCGGGTGTGGGTGGGACCTTATCCCTACTACTACGCCAATGACGTGTACTACGCGCGGGGTCCGCAGGGTTACACCGTGGTCGAACAACCGCCGGGCACGATCGCGATGACGCCACCGCCGGGCACCGTCGTTCCGCCCGACAACGCCGTCACCGAACTGGGTCCGGTCGATAACGGCGTTCAGCAAATGGCCCCTGCGCCAGCTGTCGGCACCGCGCCTCCCGCACCCGTCGCTCCTCCTCCAGCCGTGGCACAGTCCGGCGGCAACCAATTGTTCATTTATCCCCGCCAAGGGCAGAACGCCGATCAGCAGAACCGCGATCGCGGCGAATGCAACAGTTGGGCGGTGAGTCAGACCGGCCTCGATCCTGCCAACTCGGGCGGGCAGATGGATCCGGATTACCAGCGCGCGCTCAGCGCCTGCCTGGATGGGCGCGGCTATACGGTGAAGTAGCGCCGTCAGGACGAAGTTTTCGCAGAAGCAGCCAGGCCCGCGGCACGGGCCTTTGTTTTTGCCGGCCCCGGAGTGCGGGACCGGCGCCGCTCGGCGATAATACGCATCAAATGGAGGACCGTTGTCCGCATGGTGGCGATTTTCCTGCGTTCGTCACGATCCTCACGGGAGAAAAACAATGAAGCTCGAGAGAGCGGTGTGCATCGTCACCGGCTCGGCTACCGGCACCGGCGCGGCCTGCGCAATCCGGCTCGCAAAGAAGGGTTGCCGCGTCGTCGTCAACTACACCAAGAGTGAGAAAGACGCGAGGCAAACCGTCGACGCCTGCAAGACGGCCGGAGCCGAAGCCGTCATGGTCAAAGGCGACGTGGGCAACGACGCCGATTGCCGGTCCCTCGCCAAGGCCGCCCTCGACAAGTGGGGACGCATTGATGCGCTGATCAACAACGCCGGCATTACCAAGTTCGCCGCCGCTACCGATCTCGATGGCCTCGATGCGGAAGATTTCCAGCGCATTTACGCGGTAAACGTCATCGGCCCCTACCAGATGATCCGCGCCTGCGTACCGGCAATGAAGAAACAAGGCAGGGGCGCGATCGTCAACATTTCTTCCATCTCCGGCGTCATGGGCATCGGCTCGTCGACGGCCTATGTCGCATCCAAGGGTGCGCTGAACGCGATGACGCTCGCGCTCGCGCGTTCCCTCGCTCCGGAAATTCGAGTCAACGCGGTTTGTCCGGGACTGATCGAAACGCGCTGGCATCTCGACCGCTACAGCAAGGAGGAATACGTCAGGTTCAAGGCCAATTACGAGAAGACCGTGCCGCTCGCAAAGGCGGCAAGTCCCGACGACGTGGCCGAAGTCGCGGTCTGGCTGATCGAAGGCGCCGATCTGGTGACCGGCGAATCCATCCTCGTGGACGCCGGGTTGCATCTGGGCAAGTTCTGATGCGAATCGACCCGGGATCGGGCCCTCGTCTGCCGCAAGCGCGGCCTTCCACTTATCACCAAAGTAATAGGTCGTACCCCGAATGCGGAATTGCGGTACCCATGGCTTGTTGAGAACATGGCGCCCGGAAGAATGCCTTCTTCCGGGCCTCGCAACCGAGTCGACTGTGACGGCCGCGTTCCGTATCTGCCGGCAGGCAACGGTAGACCAATGACGTAGACTAACGACAAGGAGATTTGCATGCGTATATTGATTCCTGCGCTGGCAGCAGCCAGCATCCTGATGCTCTCGTTGCCGGGCTACTCGGCCGACGACGTGAAGTCAGGTGGCACTTCGACCAAGCCGGCCCGTGCTCTCGACGACGGTTCGGTGAAATCAAGTGGCGCTTCGACCAAGCCGGCCCGTGCTCTTGACGACGGCACGGTGAAGTCGAGTGGCAACACGAACAAGCCGGCCCGCGCCATCGACGAAGGTTCAGTGAAGTCGGCTGGAGCCTCGGACAAGCCTGGCCGTGCTGTGGACGACGGTTCGGTAAAGGCAGGCGGCGCTGCAACCAAACCGGCCCGCGCTGCGGACAGTGACAAGAAGGTCGCCAAGAAGAAAAAGAAGAAAGTAGAACCCCAGTAACTGAATCCGCACTAATCCGATTCAGGCGGGCAAACAAGAGAAGGCAGGGCGACCTGCCTTCTTTTTTGGATCTCTCCCGGCTGTCGGGCGGGTACAAGGCCGCATCATCGGCCTCCCGCGTCCGCGCGCAGCCTTCGCTTACTTGTCACAGCAGCCCCAGGCGCCGCGCCTCCTTGACCGCCTGAGTACGGTTGCGCGCGCCGAGGCGCCTGAACAACTCCTTCAAATGCTGCTTGATCGTCCCTTCCGTGACGCCCAGCATGTCGGCGATCCGCTTGTTGGGCATGCCCTCGGCCAGCAACGGAAGAATCTCCTGCTGTCGGGAGGTCAGGGGAGATGGTTTGTCGTCGCCCGCCGTGGATTTGGAGGCGGGAATGAACAATGCGTCGGGCAGGTAGATCTCGCCCTGCAGGATGCGTCGCAGGGCATCCATCAGCTGCTCGCTCCCGGCAAGCTTCGGAATGTAACCGCGGGCTCCGCCGTCGAGCAGCGTGTGGATGACGCGCGCATCGTTGACGCCGGAAACGATCGCAATCGGCAGATCCGGATAGCGTCGGCGGATGGCGTAGAAGCCTTCGAGTCCGTTCATGCCCGGCATCTCCAGGTCGAGCAGCAGCAGGTCGACCGGCGACTCCAGTGCCAGCTTGTCCAGTGTCGACCGAAAGTTGCTGGCCTCCAGCGGCACCACCTGGGCATCCAGCAGCCTGAGAAAAAATCCCAGCCCCTCGCGGAACATGGAATGGTCGTCGGCGTGCAGGATTTTCATGGCTTTCGCCTGGCCTTCGGTGCCGCCGGCAACGCAAAGAAAAACTCGTTGCCCCCATGCGTTCCGGCGCTGACGCCCACGTTGCCGCCCAGCTTCGAGACGATGCGCTGAACGGTGGCAAGCCCAAGACCATGCCCTGCGGCACGCTCCTGATGCAAGCGAGTGAACGGAATGAAGACGCGCTTGCGTTCCTGTTCCGACAGCGTCTGCCCGTTGTCGCGCACCCAGAAGCGCACATGCGAGCCTTGCGGCGTGCCGCCCAGCTCGATACCGGGTGGTGAACCGCCGTATTTGAGCGCATTGCTCAGCAAGTTCAGCCACACTTCTCCCACCCACGGTGCATAGCCTAACGCAAGCGGCCAAGCCTTCGGCAACTTGAGACTGGCGCGTGTGCGCGCCTGCAGGTCGGCGAGCTGGCTCAAGACCTGCTCGACCAGGGCACCCATCTCCAGCGGATGCAGTTCCACGCTCTGCTGCGCTACAGTCGACAGCAAAAGCAGGGCATCGACTGCATCACCCGTCATGGCCAACGCGCCGAACGCCTGCTGCACCAGATGCCGCTGCTCAGCGGTCAGGTCGTCGGATTTGAATTTATGCAGGATCTCCAGGAAGCGACTGGCGGCGGCCAGAGGCGTCTTCAGGCTGTGGGCAATGGTGTGGGCGTAGGCCTCCAGTTCCGCATTCTTCTGGGCCAGGTCCTCGCTCTTGGAAAGCAGTTCCTTTTGCAGACTGTGCAACTGCAGGTGGTGCTGGATCCGCGCCAGCAGCTCTTCGCGCTGAATCGGCTTGGTAATGTAATCCACGGCGCCGAGTCTGAAGCCCTCGACTTTGTGGGCGGTGTCGTCCAGCGCGGTCATGAAGATCACCGGAAGGGCAACGGTGCGCGCATTGTTCTTGAGCCGGCGGCAGACTTCGAAGCCGTCCATCTCCGGCATCGTCACGTCGAGCAGAACAAGGTCCGGCATTGCCAGTTCGATTTTCTCGAGTGCCTGCGCGCCGCTGCGAGTGAGCATCAGCTCGAAACCCTGTTCGGCGAGAAAGTCCGAAATCAGCCGCAGGTTCTGCGGCCTGTCGTCGACGATCAACAAAGTGGCCCCGCGACGTTCAGCCGTCAACGTCATCGCGACCTGTTCCAATGCAGTCCTCCAGCATCGCGACCAGACGCTCCTCCTCGAAGCCGCGAGCCAGCGCGTACAGGCGCCGGCCAAACGGGCCGTAACGTGCGTCCCGCTGCTCGAGTTCGAGCGCAATCTGCTCCACGCGCACCAACTTGCCCACGCGCGTCAGGTCGAGAAGTTCCTCGATCATGGCGCGGGGAGGGGCAATGGCATCGGTTTGCACGTCCCCGGTATCGGCGCCGGCCGCCACCCCCGCATCGGCGTAGCACCAGCTCAATGCAAGAGGACGCTGGATTGCGTCCAGCAGGTCCCTGGTCTGAAACGGTTTGCGCAGGCAGGTCACGAAAGTTTCCGGATCCGCTTCGGCACGTTCGAGGTCTGCACTGCTGGCGGAGGCGGCGACAATGAAAATGTTCTCCAGTCCGGGCGTACTGCGGATGGTGCGGGCCGCCTCCACGCCATCCATTCCCGGCATGCGCAGGTCCATCACGATCAGATGCGGGTGGTTTGCGCGGGCGCTCGCAACCGCTTCCTTTCCACCGCCGGCGAGCATCACGCCGAACCCCAGCGGTTCCAACAACTGTTGCAGCAGCCGGCGATTCTCTTCCTGGTCGTCCACGACCAGAATGGACCGGCGCGCCCCCCGATAGCCGACTACGGAATCGCTCGCCGGGATTGCATCCTGCCGTGCCTGAACCACGGGCAGTTTCACGGTGAAACGGAATTGACTGCCGCGCCCCGGCCGGCTGTCGACTCCGACATCGCCCCCCATCAGGCGCGCGAGCTCACGAGTGATGGCAAGCCCGAGCCCGACACCCGACTCCTGCTTTTGCCCCTCTTCCGCCTGCTCGAATGGCGCGAAGATGCGGGTCGTGTCCTTTGCCGAAATGCCGACGCCGGTGTCCTGCACCGACACGCGCAACTCGACTTTTCCGCTTTCCGCCGGCACACACTGCACGCCCAGCGTCACACCTCCCGAATCGGTGAACTTGATCGCGTTACCAAGCAGGTTGAGCAAAATCTGGCGCAGGCGTTTGCCGTCCGCCTCGACCATTTCCGGCAGGCCGGTGGGTGCGTCCAGAACAAAATCCAGTCCTTTCCTGTGCGCCTCGACCCGGACCATCGCCGCGATTTCCTCGAGCAACGCAGTGAGTTGAAGCGGTGCCGGATTCAGCTCCAGATGACCGGAGCGGATGCGGGACAGATCGAGCAGATCGTTGATCAGCGAGAGCAGGTAGCGGCCGCTGGTGGCGATCGTGGAAAGCGCCTCCTGGCGCGACGGTTCGGGCAGGGCGCCTCCGCGCACCAGGTCGGCGTAGCCGAGGATGGCATGCAGCGGCGTGCGCAACTCATGGCTCATGTTGGCGAGGAACTGATCCTTTGACCGGTTCGCGGCTTCCGCTTCGGCACGCGCGGCAAGAAGGGCTTTGCGCTGTGTGCTGAGCTGACGGATGTAGAACACCCCCGCCAGCAGAATTGCCGAGAACACCGCCACGGAAGTCCAGATGGCGCGGTAGTCGACCTTGTCTTCATAGCGAACAGACAGCCACTTCTGTGAAATCTCCCGCTGCTCCTCGTGGCTGATGGTAACCAGCACCTTGTCCAGGATGCCCACCAGTTCCGGCCAGTCCTTGCGTACGCCGACGGAGAAACCCAGCGGCTGCAGCGCTTTCTCGACCGCGGTGGCAATTTTCAGATTGCTGATCTGTCGATATCTGATCATGTACACGATCGGGAAAATGTCGTCCACCAGCCCGTCCGTTTTTCCGGTCGATACAGCCATCAGGCCGTCCAGCAGGTTGGAATAGGCCGTCACGTTGAAGTTCGGATACACCCTCGCCGTGAGTTGTTTCGAAGAGTGTCCCTCGACGACCGCGACCCGGTTTTCCTGGAAATCCTTCAGGCCGGAAACGAAACTGTAGTCATCGCGGGTGACGATGACGTTGACGTAGCGCAGGTAGGGCTTGGTGAAATTGAGGAACTCCTCCCGGTCCGCCGAACTCGCCACCGCGAGGACGACGTCGAGTTCCTTTTTTCGAAGCTTGTATTCCACGGTTCCGAAGTCCGGGAGCTGGGTCACCTGAAAACGGGTTCCGAGCTTGTAGCGGATGATGTCGAGATAGTCGGCGACGACTCCGACGAAATGCCCGCGGCTGTCCTGGAATTCGTAGGGCGCATAATTAGTCTCGGCACCGATGCGAATGACCGGATGCGCCGCCAGCCATTTTTTTTCCCCCGGCGTGAGATCGACAAACAGCGGCGCACTGGTCGGCTCCGCCGCCGCAATGGCGGATAAGGCGAGGCCGCCCGCCGCAAGGCAGGCTGCCGCAACCGGGGCAATCAACCGGCGCTTGCGCGCCCACAACGCTCTCACTGACACCTCTTCCTTCGAAACCACCGTGCCTGAGCGAACAGGACGGCGGTCGATGCCCGGCAACAATGGCATCCGGCTTCCCGCCAGCAGTATGTTATGGAACCGATGCACAGAGCTTTTTCCCGTCCCGGCATCCTCTGCCTCTTACACCCACATCATGCGGAATTGTCTGCCAGTTTCATCCCCTCTGGAAGGCCGGCGATCCAGTCAAGCCCATCGGGACGTTCTAGAATGCACGAGTTCTTCGCCCGCGGCCCGACTGACGACATGAGAATCCAGCTTTTCTCGGATTTGCACCTGGAGCATTCGCACCGGCATC
Source organism: Betaproteobacteria bacterium (assembly GCA_016194905.1). NCBI lineage: Bacteria > Pseudomonadati > Pseudomonadota > Betaproteobacteria > Betaproteobacteria bacterium. The sequence continues at coordinate 56,570 of JACQAP010000017.1, read as the reverse complement.
CGCCGTTCGTGCTGCCGGCCATCAGCGCTGAGGTGGTGGTGTTGGCGGGCGACATCGACAACGGCACGCGGGCCATCGACTGGGCCGAGAAAACCTTTCCGGACCGGACTGTGCTTTACGTTCCGGGCAACCACGAGTACTACGACGCCGAACTTCAGGCGGCCGCCGCGGCATTGAAAGCGCGAGCCCAACGCAGCGCGAACGTACAGGTGCTGGACAACGACGAACTGACCATCGACGGCGTGCGCTTTCTCGGCAGCACGCTATGGACCGACTTCGAATTGTTCGGCCGGGAGAAGATGGAACCGGTCATCGCCGAGTCGCTGAAACATGTGGTGGACTTCCGCAAAATCCGCATGGGAGGCGGATGGCTTACGCCGCAACAGACAATCGAACTGCATCGAGTCGCCGTATCCTTCCTGCGGGACAGGCTGGAAAAGCCCTTTGCGGGAAAGACTGTGGTTGTCACCCACCATGCGCCTCATCCGAACAGCGTCCATCCGCGATGGGCCGGCAGCCTCGCCAATGCCGCGTTCGTATCGGACCTGACCCGGCTGATGGGAAAGTCAGCCCTGTGGTTTCACGGCCACACTCACGACAGCTTCGACTTCGCCGTCCATGGCACACGTGTGCTCGCCAACCCGATGGGTTACAGGACATCAAACTGGCGCGAACAGCGGGCTGCGGACACGCGGCTGCAGGTGACCACCGAGAACAGGTGGTTCGATCCGACGCTGGTCGTCGAGATCTGAAACCGCCTGAATTCCATTGAGAGGTGTGTTCTCGGCGTTGTTACGGCGCCCCATCATTTTCTATCTTCCGATAAGAATCCTTACCAGCTCCGGATCGCTGACCGATGCCGTCAGCAATTCTTTCGTCAGGATGGACTGGAAGCTCTGCGTCTTATCGATCATGCTGCGCGCTACGTCGGCCTGGAGGAAACGGGCGAGATGTTCCAGTTCCGCAGTGGAGAAAGTCTGCGCCATGCTGCGCGAAATGACGCCGCGCAGCGATGCCATGACAGCCGGGTCGGACAAGGCGGCCACCGCGCGCTTGTGCTGTTCGGCGGGCAGGGAATTGAGCGATTCATAGAGCTGGCGCGTCGCGATCAGGCGATAAGCCGGAAGCTCGAACAGGTGGTTGGCGGCATCCAGCCTGTTGCCCGGCGTATCCACCGTGGGCGCGGCACTGGCGAGTGCCGATACAAACATGGAGCCGGCAATAAAAAGCGTGCGAATCATGGAGCCTCCTTCCGCAAAAAAGCGGGATGTGCCGGTTTGGCAACTGCGCCACGGCGAAGTTCTGGCGCGCCCGCCGTGACGGCCGGATCGCCGTAATTCAGCGCATGACTTTTTTGAGCGTATGCCGCCGGGCGCGAATGTAAGGGCGAATTTCCTTCGGCCAGCGCCCCTGGTCCACGGCCTTTTCCCAGGCGTCGCTTAGCAGCACTTCAGCGCTTTCGAGCTCGTAGATGGCACTGTATTTCGGCTCGCCTTCCGCGACCAGCGGCTTTTTTTGTCCGTCTATCCTCATGGACGCACCCGGTTCGGACGTCACGCGGGTTGCCGACAGCACCCCCGGCACCTTGAGCAGGAATGGCACGTGCTCTGCGTCGTAGATTTCGTTGAAGAGAGCTTCCTTGGCGGGATCGATGTCGAGACTGGCGGTGAAGACGTACCTGGCTTTCGGATGCATGACTTGTCCTCCGGAATAGTGTCGGGCGCGATCGACGCACACCCGGTCCGGCGATGTTAGCAGCCCGCCCACCGTTTGGCGGAAATCGTTCGATGGCGCGACAGGCCGTGACATGGCGATAATGCAGGAAACGCGACGATCCGGCAGCCTGGCCGGGCATCGGCGCCCGGATTCGACAACGCGGATATTCGGAGGTTGTGATGAAACTTGTTTCTCTCGTGTTCGGCTTTTTTTTCGCCGCGCTTGCCAGTGGCCATGCGTCGGCAGCCGATCGTTACAGGATAGACCCCGACCACACGTTTGCGCATTTCGCCGTCGTGCATACCGGCGTTTCCTCCGTGCGCGGCCGAATGGGCGTCATCAAGGGAAGCGCGACACTGGATGCAGACAAACAGACCGCGGAAGTCACCGTGGACCTCGATCCGCGCTCGATCGATACCGGTGTAAAAAAACTCGATGCCGTGCTCAGCGACGAAATGTTCTTCAACGTCGCCAGGTACAAGACGGCCCGCTTCGCCGGCCGCGCCGTGAAGTTCAGGGACGGCGTGCCGTCGGAATTCGACGGCGAACTGACGATTCATGGCGTGACCAAACCGGTGTATCTGACCGCCGATCACTTCGTCTGCAAGCAGGTCAAGATCATGGTGCTGGATCGCTTCGTCTGCGGCGGCGACCTCCAGACGACTTTGAAGCGGTCGGATTTCGGGCTGGACAAATATTCGTCGATGGTCAGCGACGACGTGCGGCTCGTGATATCGGTCGAGGCGATCCGGGAAGATAAATGAATCGGTGACTGGCAACTGGTGACTAGTAATTGGTGGCGAATGCCCAGTGCCTCGAGCCTTTACGATTGACCCGCGCCAGTTCATCTCAGCTTGGCGATTTCCCGCAGTTGCTGATCGTAGTGATCGGAGAGGGTCTTGAGGCTTTGCTTCAGCAACGCCTTGGCGTGATCGTATTTCTTAATCTCCCCAGCCATTGCCCGTTCACGGACGTCGGACGATGAGCTGCCCCGGTCGCTACCCGCGGGCGCAGGAAACCGGTTTACATCGAGCGACGGGGCCTTGTCCAGCTTGCGCTCGAGTTCGCTCAAACGACTGCGCGATTGATTGAACTCCCGGGTCAGCGCGGAGTAGCGCCTGTCCGTGGCGCGGATGCGCGCCCTGCGATACTCCTTCAACTGATTGGTATTCGCCTCCATGCGCGTGATCAACACCGCGACATGGTCGTTGATCTGCGTCATTTCCGGGTAGGCATGCGCGGGCAATGCAAGTTGTTTGGCCTGGGCAAGGAGATCCGCCGCCATCGCTCCCGGGGCGGCGAGTTGCAGCACCAGCGCAAAGGCGGCGGCAACGAACATTGTTTCGGTCTTCAACGATCTCATACTCAATTGACGACTCCTCACTCTTGCCTCAAAAACAAATCGGCATAGCAATAGTGAACTTTAGCTTGAAATTGCGCTTTTGCGCAGCCGAAAAGCGGCGGCGGTCTCGCTCTTGCCCAGTCCCGAGCCCCCGTTCTTATTCGAACCCGTACAGCGTAGCCGGATTTTCGACCAGCACCTTGCGCAATGTGCGTTCGTCAGGCGCCCAGTCGGCAAGAAGATCGAACAGGATCGCGTCGTCGGGCTTGCTTGCGATTTCCTTTACCGTCGGGTGCGGCCAGTCGCTGCCCCAGACCATGCGTTCCGGCGCAGCCTCGACGAACGCTTTTCCGACGGCGCCGGTATCCGCATAGCTCGGCGGCCCGACCTTCGTATCATGGTAGGCACCCGATACTTTCACCCACGCCCGCCCCTTGTCGACCAGCCCCAGGATGACGCGATACGACGGATGATCGATACCCGCGGGCTGCGGAACACGCCCCAGGTGATCGAACACGATCGGGGCCGGCAGCCGCAGCAGCAGATCCTCGATCTGCACGATCTGGTCGCCCAGCATGTGGATCTGCACATGCCAGCCGAGATCGTTTACGCGATTCGCCAGCGGCTCCATCATCTCCAGCGAAGTCGCGCCCTTCTGTACCAGATTGAAGCGGATGCCGCAGACGCCAAGATCCGCGAGCCGCTTCAGCTCGGCATCCGTCACGGTGTCGTCGACCACCGCCACCACGCGCGCGCTCAAGCCGAGCTTTGCTGCGGCCTCGAGCGAAGGACGGTTGTCGGTGCCGTAAGTCGACGGCGTGACGATGACGGTACGCGAAGTGCCGATGCGCTTCTGGAGCAGCCCGTAGTCTTCGATTGTCGAATTGGGCGGTCGCAGCGTAGCTGTCGGAGCAAGAGGAAAACGGTCGTCATAGAAGTGCATGTGGCAATCGCACGCATTGGCCGGCGCTTTGAGCTTCGGCGCCGCAGTGCCGGAAGAAAAAGGCACGCGATGTTCTTCGGCGCGGGATTCCTTCAGGGCAAGACCGCCTGCCGCCACCAGGGCCGCCAGCCCGGCGTTCTTGATGAAAGTGCGGCGGTCGATCTCATCGTTCGTCATGGTCTTACCCTTCGCTGCACAAGCCACGTGGCCCGGGAATTATTGTAGTGCGAGAACGCAATGACCTGCTACACCTGCGCATCGCGATGCGAATCCGCCCAGTCTATACCGAGGGCATGAAGCATCGCATAGATCCCGAAGGCGCACGGTTGCCGATCAAACTCGATTCGACCTCGAATGGCGAATTCGTACCGGTCGCACTCTCGGCCGCGAACCGCGCCGCCAATTACCGTCGCACGCGAACGCCTGGCCTATCTGGAAAATCCCCAGCCTCACCACCTCACCTGCGGACCGGTCGTTGTCGTTCCACTCCCGTTTTCCCTTCTTCCCTCTCACCGCGTCCCTCTCCCCTTTTCTACGCGTGTAAAATCTTGCGTTTACCCACCCTTCGACCGCCAACGTGAACGATCCCGGTTCCCTGCCTACGCTCGCCAGTGTAGTATTCATCCGCATTACGGAGTTCGCACGCCGGCCGGTGCCGGAGCAGGCGCGTCTGCGCGCGCAGCTCGAATCCGCACTTGCGGTGGCGCTGATACGCATTCCCTTGCAGATCCGGATCATTCTCGACGCGCCCGACGGCATGGCGATCGCCGTGCTGGGCAATCCGGCGGCCGCGCTCGACATTGCGCAACGTTGCATGAGCGCGTCGGCCGCCGGCGTTTCCATGGCGGTGGCCATCAACCATGGCGCGATCCGTCTCGCCCCGGACGATAGCGGACATCAAGGCCTGATCGGCGATGCCGTCGGCACCGCGTCGGCAATCGCGCATTTTGCGGGTCCGGCGCGCCTGTTCGTGTCGCGCTCGTTCCGCGAAGCCCTTGGGGAATCCTCCCCCGCCCGTGCGATCTCCATTCGGCCGGCCGGCATCTTCACCGACGCCAATGTGCGCACGCATGAACTGTTCGCCCCGGACCCGGCTTCCGCGCATCGTCGCCGCAAGATCCTCGCCGCCGTGGGCGCGGTGGTGCTGATCGGCATCTTTGCCGTACTGGTGTACTTCCACGAGAACATTCGCCATGAGTGGCGTGTCGGCCAGCCGGCCACGCTCGCACTCGACATCTATCCCGATGGCGATATCTTCGTGGACGGCGTGGCAAGGGGAAAAAGCCCGCCGCTCGCAAGTCTTCGGGTCGAACCCGGACAGCACACGATAGAACTGAGAAGAAAAGGTGAAATACCGTTCCGCACCAGCGTCGATCTGCGGGCCGGCAGGTCGACGACCATCGAGTATGCCTTCGCGCCTGGTGGCGAGCGCGGCTTGCTGCGCCGATTGCGCGATTGGGTATTGCGATGAACGACATGCTGCAACTGGGCCGTTACAAGATTCTCGGCGAACTCGGACGCGGAGCGATGGGCATCGTGTACCGGGCCGAGGACCCGGTGCTCGATCGTCAGCTCGCCATCAAGACCGTATTCGTGCCGGCGGACGATGCGGATCGCAGGGAATACGAAGCACGCTTCACCCAGGAAGCAAGAGCGGCCGGCAAGCTCGGCCACCCCGGTATCGTGACCATCTACGACGTCGGCCGCGAAGGCGAAATGGTTTACATGGCAATGGAACTGCTTGAAGGCGTGGATCTCGGCGCCCAGGCGGCAACACGCCGATTCTCGGTGACGGAAGCCGTGGGCATCGTCGAGCGGGTCGCGGACGCATTGTCGTTCGCGCACGACCGCGGCGTGGTCCATCGCGACATCAAGCCGCCCAACATCATGCTCCTCGGCGGCGGGCGCGTGAAGATCATGGACTTCGGCATCGCGCGCATGCGCTCGTCGGACCTCAAGACGCAGACCGGACTGATGATGGGTACGCCGCGCTACATGTCGCCGGAGCAAGTATCCGGCCGGATGGTGGACCAGCGATCTGACATATTCTCGCTTGGCACCGTACTGTACGAGTTGCTCACCGGCACCAAGCTGTTCGCAGGCGACGAGGCAACGGAGATCATGTACAACGTCTCCCAGTTGCGACCGGTGCCGCCGAGCCGCATCAATCGCCAGGTTCCCGCGATGCTTGACCTCGTGGTGGCCAAGGCGCTGGAGAAGGACGTCGGCGAGCGTTACCAGGACGCCCACCAGTTCGCAGCCGACTTGCGTGCTTGCCTGAACGAGCTCGGCGTTCAGCGTGCAGACACCGATACGACGCAGCGCATCGATCGGCGATCCGGTGCGGCGCAAGCAGCGGACAAGACGGAAAAATTTCGCGCCGGAGACGGCGACGCGACCATGCCGGCAATCGATACCGGCACAAGAACTCGCAGCGGCAGGCCGCAGAACATCATCGTCGATTCGAATACGCGACTGGCCGTATCGCAGCTCTTCGATTCCTCCGCGGCGCTCAAGCGCCTCACCGAACCGGAGAAAAAAGATCATGGCAGGCTGATCGCTTCTCCCCGGCCTTCGAACTTCCTGGTACGCATGTGGCGCGATCTCGAGATGCGGATTCTGGTTGGCGCCATGCTGGCCGCTGCACTTGCCGGCGTCATCGTCGCCGCGTACTGAATCCGCAGGTGCTCGATCCGCCTGTGCGGATCGAGCAGGCTACGTGTCGGAACCGATTCCGCGTGCACCCCTCTAACAGGGAGAGTTTCCGGACTTCACCGAATTCTGGGTCGAAGAACAGGCCGAATCCGCCGATGCCATCAAGGTCTACGCGTTGCTCGACGGCCCATCCGTCGTGGGCGCTTATCGATTTTCGATGCGGCGCGGACGCGCCGTGTTGATGGACATCGATGCAACGATCTTCGTCCGCGGGGACATCGCACGCCTGGGCATTGCGCCGCTCACCTCGATGTACTGGTTCTCCGACACCATTAAACCGACTGCAGTCGACTGGCGTCCCGAACTGCACGACTCCGACGGGCTCGCGCTCTGGACCGGCAAGGGAGAACGCATCTGGCGCCCGCTGAACAATCCGTCCGGCCTCGTCGTGTCCGCATTCGCCGATGATCGGCCGCGCGGTTTCGGACTGTCGCAGCGCGACCGCAACTTCGATCACTATCTCGACGGGGTGCGTTACGACCTCCGGCCTTCCCTGTGGGTCGATCCGCTTTCCGGATTCGATCGCGGTGCCGTGCAGCTCGTCGAACTGCCGACCGACGACGAGATTCACGACAACATCGCGGCAATGTGGGTGCCGGCCGAGCCAGCAGCGGCGGGCCGCACTTTCGATTTCAAGTACCGCCTGCAGTGGTCCGCCGACGAGCCTTTTACTTCATCACTGGCGCGATGCGTGGCGACTCGCCTTGGCAATGGCGGCGTCCCCGGATTGTCGCGCCCGAAAGGCGTGCGCAAGTTCATGGTCGAGTTTCTCGGCGCGCCGCTAGCGAAACTGCCGTTCGGCGTGAAGCCGGAGGCGGTGCTGTGGGCTTCGCGCGGAGAGTTCTCGGAAGAATGGCGATGAAACGCTCAGCGAGACCTGGGCCTACCAGTATCATCCGTTCGGCAACGGCTGATCGGCGGAATGCGAACGGCGGGAGGCATCGAAGCGGAACAGAAAGAAAAAGCCCGGTTTCCCGGGCTTTTTCTTTGCTGCCGCCGTCCTGCTCAGGCAGGGCGGATGTTCGACGCCTGATCACCCTTGGGGCCGGTCGTCTTGTCGAAGGTCACCTTCTGGTTTTCCTTGAGCGACTTGAAACCGTTGCCTTGGATTGCGGAGAAATGGGCAAACAAATCCTTGCCGCCGTCATCCGGGGTAATGAAGCCAAAACCTTTCGCGTCGTTGAACCACTTAACGGTACCTGATGCCATCTTTATTCGTCCTTGAAAAAAATTAGTGATAGAGGCTTTCGCCAGAAGGCGGCAGACCAAGAGGAGAAATTAAGGAGATCTGAGGAGTACCGTTCTAACGGGGCTACGACGGACCAGCAATATCAGCGCTTGGAGATTCCTGCGGCTTCCTTATACCCCTTTACCCGTGCTCGGTCAAAGGTCTCATAACGGGGGTTTGGAGGTCTGTTTTGTATGATAAATCCAGGAATTTATATGACCATGGCCTACGCATTCGGGTGCTGCGCAAGGCCGTTATTCCGATAGCTGCCTGTCCTCGCCCTCCGGATATCGGGTCCCGGCTTTCCGGCTCGCCGGCGGTCGGACAGGAAAGAAATCGCATCTTGCGGAAACTCGATTTTCATTAACATGGGCTCTTCCGATCATCCTGGAATCGAAGGAGCGGCGATGCCTGCAGTTTGCGAACACATCAGTCAGATTCGTGATGTGAAACCCTCTGCGAAAGGTTGCGAGGATTGCCTGAAGACAGGTGACACATGGGTGCACCTGCGGATCTGCCTCCAGTGCGGTCACGTGGGTTGCTGCGACTCCTCGAAGAACAAACACGCCACCAAACATTTTCAGAAGACCGCCCACCCGATCATGCAGTCCTTCCAGCCGGGCGAATCATGGCGATGGTGCTACGTCGACCAGGTCTACATTGAATAGCCGGGACGGACTCATCGCAGCCACGCGGGGTTGTCCCGCCTTGCCTTCTTCACGCAATCGACGAACACTGGCTATTTTTTCGGCAAAGGCTGCGTCTGCAGTCATTTCACGGAGCGAGCGACGCGGTATAGGCGGCGATCGCCACCATGTCTTCTTCGCTCAATCCGGCGACGACCGACTTCATCAACTCCGCCCATTGCCCGTTGCGCAGGCCGTGCTGGATATCGTAGAGCTGGCGCACGACATAGCTGGGTGAGCGGCCGGCCAGTGCAGGCACCGGACCGAGGCCTTTCAGGTCGGCGCCGTGGCAGATCGCACAAGGCGTTGTCCTGCCTGCACCACTGGTGATCAACGCCTCGCCTTTGCGGATGCTGCCGATCGGCACATAAGCGATGAAGCCGGAATCCGAGTCGCGCAGCTCGGTGCGTTCGAGATTTTCCGGCATCTCGATGATGCGCTGGCCGATCGGTTCCGTGCCGCCGCTATCGTCCGCAATCAGCATCCAGCCACCGACTTTTGTCTTCGGCACCGTTTCGGTTTCGACAATCCGGATCCACGGCGCCGGTTTCAGCGAGGCGAAGTATTCGGCGGCGGCCTTCGTGTCTTCCTCGCTAACCAGCTTCGCGACGGCGACCATGAAATTGATCGGCAGACTCGCCGGCTCCGAGCTCTTTCTTACGCCGCTCCTGAAGTCCGCCACCTGCTGCGCAATATACGCGGCGGGAAGTCCCGCCAGGCTGGAGTTTTCCGGACGGCCGAGCCCGTTCGGCAGGTGGCAGTAGCCGCACGCGAACTGGCCCGGCTTGTTACCGCGCCCGACGACATCGGGCATCGACGGATGATTGTCGGGATGCCAGTCCGGCGGACTGAAGAGATCGCGGATCTGTGTCAGCGTGTAAGCGGCTGCGCTATTTGGAACGTGCTTCAACGTACCGTCGTCGGGGGCGGGTTGAATACCCGGCGGATTGACCGGATAGGCCCACACCGGAAGCGAATCGGCTGCATCGGCGGGAACGCCGGCAGCGATGGCCAGGAAAGCATATGTCAGGACGACTGCGAACTTGCTCATGGCCCCTCCCACTTGGTCTTATTGTTTGTGTCGATAGCAACCGCTGGAAGAATAGTGTATCCCGCCGCCGTCTCGCGTAATACCCGGTCTCTCGCGTCCCGCCGCTAAATTCCCAGATATTCGGCTGCCCAACGATTGCCGAATCGCCCGTCCGGATCCCATTGCCTCTTCGTGACCAGGAATTCTGTCGCACGCGGATAGCACCTTTCGAACTGGGCAGGTAAGGGCCAGCGCTGGTATGGCAAATAGGAGGAGACACGGATCAATGCATTGATTTCGGTTGCGTTCAGACGGCTTACATCATCGATAAACTCTTTGGTGAAACCGATTCTCGGTGCGAGCAGAAGGGCAGACGACGCAGCCAGGGCTGTGTTAAATCGACGGCGGGACGCATCAATCATGGGAACGCTGTCTGCCCAGATAGCGCGCCATAGCGGCGAACCGCCGGCTTGTTTCCCGGGCGAAGAGATAGCCTGCCATCGGGTCGAGTATTGCTCCGAGCCACTTTGGCCGCAGCTTGATCGAGTAGGTGTAGATCAGATCCGACCCACCGTCGCCCCTGTCACGAAAGCGCATGGACGCAGCCCAGAGTGCGAAAGGCCCCGTGGGCTCGACCATTTCAGCGGAAGCTTGCGGGGGTGGGTTGTAGGACAGGAACCGCGTGCGCATCGATAGCCATGTTTTCCATCCGAGGCCGACGTTTGTCGATACGGCACCAACGTAAGGATGCGATCCGCCACCTTCAACGTAAGTCACGTTGAGCAGCGTGTCCCACCTCAATCTCACGTTATGATTGAAAAACGCCTCGAAAGCATCCGCGCTCTTTGCAGGCATGATGAACTCGAGTTTTCCGCGCGCCATGTTCAGGTTAAAGGCAGAGGCTTGGCGACCATCAAATAGACGAGAAGCACCACGGCCGTGAAGGCCGGAACACCCAACGCGAACCACCAGCTAAACCAGCGGTGAAAGTGCGCCGGCAATGCTTCGACCGAAGATACCCGTCCTGCCTCTCTCTCGAGCATGATTTGAATCGCGACGACCGGCAGCCAGCACAGCCCGACAAGAAAGAACAATCCCCATGCGGCCATGGACCAGGCGCTTACCATCGGCCAGCCGAGCAAGTTCATCAGCACAATCCCACTCACTGCCTGGATTACTACCGCGGGCGCGATAAGGCAGGCGTCAGCGATCACAGCAAGTCGAAGAACGGCGCGCAACGATACGATTTCACCCGACTTTATTGCATTGCGATAGCCGAACCAACAGAAGAATGCGATCGCGAGACCCGCCCCGAGGAGAATTGTCGCGCTGAGAATATGTGCAGTCTTCCAGAACCAGAATGCGTCGCTCATGCCGGGCCTTCCTTGATGGCAACCGAAATGCGCCAGCGCGCAAATTCGGCCTCGAATTCGGCGAGCTTCAGAAAACCCATGCACACAAACGCTCCGCTGGCCGCAACTTGTCCGCGTGCAAGTTTGCGCGCAAGCAGGATTGCAGCCATGCAGGGAATCTCCGGGCCGTGGTTGGCATCGGCAGTGAGGTGCCAATCGATACGCATCTTCGATCCGTCGCTGCTGATGCCGGCGAGACTTACCAGCATTCCGCCGCGCTCGCTTCCGAAACAATCCAGCAGCGATGCCACGCGATTCAACAACGGCGCCGCACGCTCGATCGGCAAAGGCATCCCGGACCGGCGCAACGCTGCTGCAGACCAGAGCGCGAGATGTTGAATTCCAAGTTCGAGTGCGGCACGAAACTCGACCGTCCTTACGCCGGGATATCGCGCGGGAAATAGATCGAGATCGGGAATATCGCACGCGGCAGCCCAACGCACGCCCAGTCCGGAGAAATCCACGCGAACAAGTTCCTGCCAGCCCGATGCGTTGCGCCATTGGCCGTCACGCATCCACTTAAAGGGCTTTCCTGCATAGCTGAACACCCCGGCAATGGTCGCCGTCCCGCGCGGAGCGCGTTGGCCGGGAGCAATGTACGTTTGAATTTCATCGATCTGCCGAAATCGGGTAATGAGTTCGTCCACGACCGCAGATGACAGTGCGGGCACGGTGCTCGCGCCCGATATCATAAGCAGCCCTGAATCGCGCGCCAGCGAATCGATCTCTTGTGCAAATCCGTTGACGAATGCGCGACCGTCGGCCAGATCTATGTAATGCGCCCCCGCTGCAACCGCCGCCTTCGCAACGCGATAGTCCTGTCCCTGGAAAGGTCCGGCGCAATGGATGACGATATCCGGAGACAACTTCTTGAGATCCGCTGCGAAATTCGATGAAAGCAAATCGAGTTTCACAGCCTGTATTTTCTGATGGGGACCGATCGCGCCCGGCGCGCGCCCAGCCGCTATGACCTGAATGTCCGGATCGGCGCTAAGAGCGTGGCAGATACGCGCACCAAAATTTCCATAACCGCCGATGACGACTGTTCTCATTCAGGAAATGTGGATTTGTACACCGCAGACCACAATCGATTTCGGCGATTCTAGCGTCTGGAGGCGTGCTTGGGCATGTCATGGCTTTTAACGAGACCCAAGATCATCACCTTTCCGTCGGCCTTCCCTTTCCCTTTTTCATCTTATGGCCGAATGCCCTGGCGAAGCCTGGAGTACTCTTTTAGGCCGGTATCCTCTTGGGCACCGCTTTCCTCTTTTACCTTTTCTCTCCAATCTTTCCGCTGTGCCATTTGCTACCCTATAAGGCTCACGTCATCCATGGAGGTTGTCATGCGCTACCGCCTGCTCGGCCGTTCCGGCCTGCTCGTCTCGGAAATCTGTCTTGGCACGATGACTTACGGCGGCAAGGGACGCTGGCAGCCGATCGGGCAGCTCGGGCTCGCAGAGGTTGAAAGTCAGATCAAAGCGGCGTTCGAAGCGGGCGTCAACTTCATCGATACCGCGGACGTCTACTCGGAAGGCGATTCGGAAGGACTGGTCGGCCAGGCGCTGAAGAATCTCAAGTTGCCGAGGGAAGAGCTGGTCATCGCCACCAAGGTGCGGGTCCGCATGGGCGCGGGACCGAACCAGGTCGGCCTGTCGCGCGGACACATCATGGACGGCGTGAACGCCAGCCTGCGTCGCCTGCAACTGGACCACATCGATCTCTACCAGATTCATGGACAGGATCTGGCGACGCCGATGGAGGAAACGCTCCGCGCACTGGAAGACCTGATCCGTTCCGGCAAGGTGCGCTACATCGGGCTGAGCAACCATGCGGCCTGGCAGATCATGAAGGCGGTTTCGATTTCGCAGCATCGCGACTGGAACCGCTTCGAGAGCATTCAGGCTTATTACTCGCTTGCCGGCCGCGAACTCGAGCGCGAGATCGTGCCGGTCGCGCTCGACCAGGGATTGGGAATTCTCGTGTGGAGTCCGCTGGCTGGCGGACTGCTGTCCGGAAAATTCGCCGAGAACGATAAAGGCCCGGATGGCGCAAGGCGCACCAGCTTCGATTTTCCGCCGGTCGACCGCCCTCGCGCCTTCCGCTGCGTCGAAGCGATGCGGCCGATCGCCAAAGCGCACGGTGTTTCCGTTGCCCGCATTGCGCTGGGCTGGCTGCTGCATCAACCGGCCGTCGCAAGCGTCATCATCGGCACGAAAACGAAGGAACAACTTGCCGACAACATCGCCGCGACCAACCTGCGGCTGTCCGAAGCCGAACTGAAATCCCTGGACGAAGCCAGCCAGTTGCCGCCCGAGTATCCGGGATGGATGTTCGATCGGCAGAACCGCGACCGGTTTTCGGGAGGCGCGATCACGTAAAAGAGAGTCGCCTGGCAGGCTCATGCCGACAGCGCGATTTCACGCACGCAGGAAAGAACGGCAAAGATGGAAGAGCATCGCTCGCACAAAGGCGAAGCACGCGCCGAGGTCGATACGGCAACAAAGCTGGACAAAATGTCGCAGGCAATGCGTGATCGCGCCGATCAGTTGCAGAAAGTCGCCCAGGATGCCCGGGCTTTCGAAGGCGTCCTGTCACCCGAACAGAAGACGATCTTCGATCTCTACTGGAAGGCGCAGTTTCATCAACGGATGGGCCATCGTCCGCTGGCATGAGCTTCAAAAAGTAGAGGCAGCGGATAACTTACGACCGCGGTAACAGGAAGTTGTGGGCCCGTCAGTAACCCGGAACCGGGCAAGAGTCCGATTCACGTCCTGCGCGTTTCAACCCGTCCCCAACCGTTACGGGTACCATGAGGTTCCAAACCCATCCGATCGGAAACGTCATGGCAGCTCCAGCTACTGTACGGCCTGCAGATCCTGTGCGCGACCTGGCAGCGAGGATTTTTGTCGAACTGGTCTGCCGTAACGTCGTCGTCACCGAAAGCGCCGCGCAGATCAAATCCAATCCGGAGAACCTCGCCAGGATCAGCTTCAAGCTGGCTGAAACATTTCAGCGTGTCGACGTCGAGCTCAAGGCCCCATCGTTGCCGAAGAATCAGGAATTCGACATGAAGGCGGCCAGCTTGCCCGGGTGGGAAGCGGAAAAGCCAGGGTGAGGGCGCGGAATTCGCGCCGAACGACATCGGTACGACGACAAAGAAAAAAGCCCGGTTTCCCGGGCTTTTTTCGCTCAGCGCTGATTCCTCAGCCCTGGGCCCCGCACTCCCCCTGCTTACGCAGGTTGAATGTTGGATGCCTGATCGCCCTTGGGGCCGGTGGTCTTGTCGAACGTCACCTTCTGGTTTTCCTGCAGCGACTTGAAGCCGTTGCCCTGGATCGCGGAGAAGTGGGCAAACAAATCCTTGCCGCCGTCATCCGGGGTGATGAAACCGAAACCTTTTGCGTCGTTGAACCACTTAACGGTACCTGAAGCCATTTGAAATCTTCCTTAACTGATAGTGAATGGGCGTTTCGCCCGAAAGCGAGAACATCAAGAGGTGAAATTAAGGAGATCTGAGGAGTACCGTTGTACCGGGCTACTACGGACCAGCAAACTCAACGCTTGAAAATTCTGCATCGTCGTTATACGTGGTCAACCGCGCAAGGTCAAAGGTTATTTGGCTTTTTTTGGCTGGGGGGTACCGGATGCTGTCGTCCCATTCGATCGACTGGCTGTTTCGGTCCACCCCTCTTGACTCACTCCGAATCCCTACTTCTCGGTCAACGCTTTGCGGAAGCCGGGATTGTGCACCAGTTCATGTGTCGCTCCGACCACTGCGTCGCTCAGCACCTCGTAGTAGTTGTCCGCCTTGTACGAGATTCCGTAGCGGCTGGAAGTCCCCGTGGTGGCGACCACCCACAGAATCTTGCCGTTCGCATCGGTGAGCGTGGCCTGCAGTTCGACTTCGGCGTTGTAGCGGTTGGTCTCTTCGGCGAAGAATTTCCTGACCTCGCCTTTCAGGATGACATCTCCACCGCTTTCCACCACATTGAGACCGAGCGCGGACATGAGCGATTTCACCTGATAAGTCACGAAGCGCGGGACATCCTCCTTCGTGGTCACCTTGCGCAGCGGAACCTTGTTCATATTGCGACCTATGAAGGCGGGATCCTCGCGATTGTCGGTGAAAGAATCGATCTGGAACTTGATGCCCTCGAGACCTTTCAGATCGACCGGCGACCTCTCGGACATCGGCGCGGTCGGCTTCCAGACCAGCGGGATATTTTCAAGTTTGTCGGCGGCGGAGGCCGTGGCGAGGTTGCCGAAGGCGATGCCGGTTGCGAGAACTGCCAGCGCGAAATGGAAACGCTTTCTCATGCTATTTCCTCCATGGTGAGCGATGGGGCGTGAATTGCGTACGGACTGTTTCTCTAGTTCACTTCCCCCTTGTTCAATCTACCGGTGACGGCATCGATCTCGACGGTCGCTTTATGGTTGCTGGGGAGAAACATCTGGTATCTGTACATCGGCTTGCCGCTTACGCCCACCGAAAGCTCCATTGATGTCACCCTGACCGGGCCCGTGAAAATCTCCGGCGCCGATGCGCGGGCCTTTGCTTCCGCGAATGTAGCACGCTGATACATCGAGTAGCGAAACAGGCCGGTCTTGCTCTTGAACTGGAAGTTCGTCGGATTGGCCGGGTTGCAGAATGCCTCGGCATTGGTGCCTTCCGGACTCAGAACACTGACTACGTAAGGCGTCATCTCTCCGCCGCCGCTTTGCTGCCATCCGGTCACAATGCCCGGACGTTCCTTCAGCACCGCTTCCAGACAAGTCTCCAGCGTCCCGCCGGGCTCCCAGGGATCGGCGGCGAAAGCAGCCGGCAGCGCAAGCAAGTTCAGCGAGAGCACGCAAAAGGAAATGGATTTCATAGTCGGGTCGAGTGATGTAAGAAGGTCCGCCATCGGGTTTACGCCATCTACTGCAGCGTCCTGTCCGCCACCGTGATCCTGTGCAGCAGCCGGCGATGGCCTTCGTAGCCGCCGGTGGCGGCATGGATCACGCTGCGGTTATCCCATATGATCAGCATGCCCTCGACCCATTTGTGGCGGTAGACGAATTCCAGCCTGGCCTGATGGGCGTACAGCTCTTTGAGAATCGGGATGGCTTCGTCGTCGGGAATGCCGTCGATGCCGATGGTGTAACCCGGACTGACGTAGAGCGCGAGGCGCCCGGTTTCGGTATGCGGTCGCGCGAGTGGATGAAGCTGCGTTTTCAATGCCGAGTCACCGTACTTGATCGCCATCGAACGGCCCTTGTCGCGCTCGCCGTACATTCCGTCCTTCGCATAGCCCTTGCGCGCCGAGTGAATCGCCATCTTGCCTTTCAGCAGCGCCCTCATGGAACCCGACAAGCCGTCCCATGCGGCGTACTGATTTGAAAACAGGGTGTCACCGCCGGTCGGCGGAATGATGTTGCCATAGAGCACCGTCGCCGCGGGCGGACGCTTCAGGAAGCTCCAGTCGGAGTGCCACGTCTCGGCGAAGATCGGCGTCTTCTCGTCGGCCTCGCGCTTCACCTGCACCACGCGCGGATGTCCGGCGATCGCTTCGAGGTACGGGTCTTCGCCGTTCGGTCCCATGTAAGCGGCGAAGCGCTCGATGTCCGCGATTTCCATCGGCTGGTCCGGGAACGCGACGACCTGGTACTTCAGCCAGGCGGCACGAATTTCGGCCACTTCCCCGGAGGAGAGGTCTTTGGTGAGGTCGACCCCGCGGATGAGCGCGCCGCAGGATGCTTGCTGCCGGGTCGCTTCAATAGCCATTTCGTAGCTTTCCTGTCATCGGCTGTTCACAAGACCGATTTTAGACTGCACGCAGCAATCATGCAGGCCGCCGCAGGTCCCCCTGTCGCCATTCCCCGACTATCCGCAGGCTCCTTGTCTTCGCTATCGCACCGCCCCGCCCGGAACTCCGTGGATAACGTCGGTGTCAGATGGGCTGAACCGTCGTCACCATCCGACGTTCGATCAACCCATGGAGGAAATCACATGAAACCAATTTTTCGAAAGACACGCATCGCATGTGCCGGCTTTACCCTGATTGCGGGTGTTCTTGCTGCAAGCACCGGGCTGGCGATAGCCGGCGCGTCGAAAGTTACGCTGAGCGGCGCTCAGGAAGTGCCGCCGGTCCAGACCTCGGCGGCAGGGACCGGCACGATCACGGTCAATGACGACAAGACCGTCAGCGGCAGCGTAACCACGACGGGTGTCAAAGGCACGATGGCACACATTCACGAAGCGGCGCCGGGCAAGAACGGCGGGGTCGCGATCCCCCTGGAAAAGAAATCCGACAACGAATGGGCCGTACCGGCCGGCGCCAAGCTCACCGATGCGCAGTACAAGAGCTACAAAGCCGGCGACCTCTACGTCAATGTTCACAGCGATGCGAACAAGGCCGGTGAAATCCGCGGTCAGTTGAAGCCCTGATCTCCATCAAGCAGGAATGAGGGGCGTCGGGCAGGCAGAAAACGGATCGTCTGTTCCCTCATCGCCAGCCTGACGCTACGAGACAGGTAAAACAAACTTGATTCCTTACTGCGATGGCGGCGCCAAGCCCGCCGCGCGGAACGCATCAAAGACGCGCGCCAGTACGGTTGGATCCTCGTAAGGTAAGCGTTCGATGAAGGGCTTCGCCAGGACCGCCGGGCTGATGCGCTCCGCTTCCCGCATCGCCTGCTGCGCCTGTTCGAAACGCCCCAGTTCCGCGTAAGTGGCAGCCAGAAAACCGTGCGCAGGCAACCAGTCCGGATTGCGGCTCACGACCCGGTTGAGTTCCGCCAGGGCGTCGTCGTAGCGGCGCATCAGGAAGTGGACGTGGCCCAAGGTGTACGAATAGCTCGGCGGATAGTGGGGATTCAGGCGCATCGCCTTCTGCACCGGCACGATGGCCTTCTCGGGATGCGACCAGCTCAGCACCTCTCCAAGTATGAAGTGGGAATGAGCATCGCTCGGCGCAAGATCCACTGCGCGTTGCGCTACGATGATCGCCTTGTCATGCGCCCTCTGCCAAAGCAGCGCAGTGGCCAGGGCCCGGTAGGCGGCCGGCAGCAGATCGTCCAGGGCGATGGCGCGCTCGGCAAACTCGAACGCACGTTCCAGCGTTTGCCGTTCCTGGGACCAACCCATGGTCCAATCCCGGTGGTAGGTATGGGAAAGCAGGGCATAGGCCTCGGCAAATTTCGGATCCAGGTCGACGGCCTTTTCGAGCATGCGCCGTGCCGCGATGTTCGACTCGCTCGTCGTGCGCTGCAGGTAGTCGATGCCGCGCAGCAAGCAATCGTAGGCTTCGGGAAGATCGGTGCGCCGGCGTTCGCGCTGCTGCTGCTCGCCGCGGGTAAGCGTTATCGCGAGCGCATCGACGATGCGGCGGGTGATTTCATCCTGCACTGCGAATACGTCATCCAGTCGGCGGTCGTAACGGTCCGCCCACAGGTGACGGCCGCTCGATGCATCGATCAGCTGTCCGGTAATGCGAACGTGGTCGCCCACTTTGCGCACGCTTCCCTCGAGTACATAGCGCACACCCAATTCGCGGCCGACCTGCTGCACCCTGACCGCCTTGCCCTTGTAGGAAAAGGTGGAATTGCGCGCGATGACGAACAGGCCAGAAAGCTTGGACAGGTCGGTGATCAGATCTTCGACGATCCCGTCGCTGAAATATTCCTGATCGGGATCGGCACTCATGTTGTCGAACGGCAGCACTGCGATGGAAGGAATGCCGGGCGGCGTGAGGCCTTGTCCTGATTTCACGGCTGTTTCCGTCGCAGGCGAGAGCCCTACGCGATAGGCGCGCACGGGCTTGGCGATGTTCTTGGCGGCATGCTCGCCGATGAACTCGTAGTGAAGGGCAACCTTGTTTTCGACCTGGTCGTAGGTCGTGCCCGAAATGCAGATCCCGCCGGCTTCCGCGAGATCCTGCACGCGCGCGGCGATGTTGACCCCGTCGCCGTAAATGCGCTCGCCCTCGGCAATGACGTCGCCCAGGTTGATGCCGATGCGAAATTCCATCCGGCGTCCCGGGGGCAACAGCTCATTGCGAACGGCCAGTGCCTTCTGGATGGCGGCGGCAGAATGCAGGGCATCCACCACGCTGGGGAATTCGGCGAGCAGGTTGTCGCCGGGAGAATCCACCACCCGTCCGCCGTGTTCGCGTATCAGCGAAACCATGAGGTCGCGGTAGGCCGTCAGCGTGCGAACGGTCGCCGCCTCGTCGTCGCCCATCAGGCGGCTGTAGCCTTGCACATCCGCACTTACGATCGCGGCGAGTCTTCGCTGCATGAATGCCCTTGAAATGCGTTTGGGATTCGCCGAGCCCGCCCGGGAGGGAGACAATCCGTGCCGAATGTACGCTGGCGTCGATAGTGGGTCAATCAGCGCATCCTGGTCGCCAACGCCACGGCACGTTGCGGACCCACACCTTCTCCCGTTTGGTAACGAAGTGTCACCAGGGCACAGGAACGCGGCATTGCACGTTGCGGACCCACACCTTCTCCCGTTTGGTAACGAAGTGTCACCAGGGCACAGGAACGCGGCATTGCACGTTGCGAGGGGAACCTCGTTGCGGGATGATCTGAACCGGTTGTCGCCGTCCGCGGTCTTACGATGGAAGGGCGGCACGCCGTCCGGGCCCATACCCATACGAGGAGAACGCCGACATGCGCGCGCGACTCATTGCACTTTTCCTGCTCGCTGCAGCCGGCCTGCTGTCAAACGCGACCGCGAACGCCGACATCCTTCGCTGCAACGACGCGAACGGGAACGCGCTGTACACCGATTCCGCCTGTCCCGCCGGCATGCGCGCCGTCGGCGTCACGTCGTTCCCGCTATCCTGCGCCACCGAGGATTGCGAGCGCCGCCGCGAACGCGACCTCAACGAAGCCTACGAGCGCGTTCGCGCTGAAAAGGCGCAGTTGGCCGCCTACACCGCGGAGCGGCACAAGCGCGAGCTCGAAGATCGCTGGCTCGACGAGGCCCGGTACGAAGCCGAGTTGCACAGCGCGGAGGCTGCGCAAGCCTCGTCTGACGAAGTGGTCTATCCCGCCTATTCCCTCGTCGGCATCCCGTCCAGGTGCGGCAAGCACTGTTTTGCGTTCCCCCAACATCGTCACTTTCCGCTCTCCAGGATAGGCGACGTCGACCACGGGCATGACCACATGAAAGGTCCCGGCAACCGCCGTGAAGTCCGCGCGGTCGGGAACGAACCGCGTCGCCCGCTGCGCGGCACGACTGCCGGCAAACGCACCGTACCGTTGTAATGTTGGTCATTTCATTAGGGATGAGGGGTGAAACGAGTCAAGTCTTCAAGCCCCTTGATCCCTTAACCCTCGCTCCTCACCCCTGCCCGCCCCCTGCCGAAAATATAGCCGTCCGATCCCGCGAATGAGGTCCATACTGGTCGTGCCGCGTGTTGCGTCCGGCCCCCGGCGCGACAAACTGCCCTGCCAGGGCATCACGGAGATCAGCATGAGTACCGGCCGGAAAGAAAAACCCCTTTCACCCCACCCGCCCAAGAGAATGTTTGATTGGCCTGCAGGGCCAGTGCACAAGGACGCCGCTTCGCAAACTGATTCATCGGAGAAGTCCGCTAAGCCGGAACACAAAGCGGCGTTTGCGCAAGGAACCTACTACAAGCAAGGCGTTCTTGTTCCCGGTGGGCCGCACAAAGGCCCGATGCCACGCAGCAGAAACCGGTAGGCCGGCCAATCGATTTTTCCGGGCAGATCGCACTGGATCTGCCCGGTCGCAGTTTTTTTCAATCTCTGTCGAGGTAGACAATGGGCGATGAAAAATGGGCCGTGCATTTCAAGCAATTCAGGACTCGCACCGAAGTGCGTAGCACGCTGACCAGCACCCTCACCACCCTGATGGAGCCCGGCAGCGGCCGGACCGTGTTTCCCGCGGAGATCGGCGCGCTTTCCACCGGCAATGACCGCGAAGTGATGGAATCTTATTTGCTCGTAAAAACCTTCTGCGACAGCAAGAAGGGAAACGATCGCCGTTCCATCGCAGCCACCATCGGCGGCGAAGTACGCGAACTGTTCGCCAAGGCGCTCGAGAGAATGAAGGAACTGCCTCCCGAGCCGATCCGACGCGATCCGATCATCCCCGCCGGGCGCCTGGTCCGGCGCGCCTGAACGAAGCGACGCGCCGTCCATGACAGCCGCCTACGATTCGGTCGGATATCAGACGGCGTTGTCGCAAGCGCATGCAAGCATCAAGACCGTAATCCAGCGCCGGCAACTCGATCCGCTGCGCTACATCGTCGAGATCGATGCGGGACTGCCCATCTTCGAAACCC
Source organism: Betaproteobacteria bacterium (assembly GCA_016194905.1). Taxonomy (NCBI): domain Bacteria; kingdom Pseudomonadati; phylum Pseudomonadota; class Betaproteobacteria; species Betaproteobacteria bacterium. The sequence continues at coordinate 35,200 of JACQAP010000017.1, read as the reverse complement.
GCAGCACCCACCAGTTGCGGATTGCCTACAACCGCTTCCAGGTCCTGTCGATTGAAGCCACCATCCCGCATGAGTGGATGCTGGAACAGACGGGGAAGGGCCACGAAGATTTTCTGCTCGCCGTCGACGACATGGTTCTGGCACTGAAAAGCAAGATTCAGGCGGCGGGGCGGCCAATGTAATGATCGTTGGCGGAAGTCGCCGGTTGAAAAAAGATCCGCGCGCGGATCTTTTTTTTGGGCTGCCTCGATCCGGAACATCTCCGCGAATCGGTATAAACTTTCAGGCGGGAACGGTAATCGGGCTGCGGGTGTCCCGGCGCCGAATTCCATTTGATTGACGGTGATCGCGTCTTTGCCACCACGCTAATCCGCCTTCCGTCTTTTCCGGAATCAGGCCATCGTTTTTTGCAGCAGTGCCGCCGCGATCCTGTCGAGTTGCGCCCAGAATTCCACCTTGATCAGAACCCAGCGGATCGGCCCGACCGAGAAGTGTTCCGAGAATTGTCTGGCGACGCGCTCGAATTCCTCCCGGCTCTCCAGGTCGTAGTAAAGTTCCAGCAATCGCAGGTGCGGGTAGGCGGAATAGCGTGGATAGCGGGCAATCGCTTGCTCGTACAGGGCGATCGCGCTGCGGATGCGGCGAATGCCGAGCAGATCTTCGGCGTCCACCAGAATTTCCTCGACAGCGGCGTTCGATGAAGGGTCCGCGCTCGGGTTGGTCGTGCGCTCAGTGAAGCCTTTCGACGGGTACAGGCTGCCGATCGGGGAATTCCGGAAATGCCGGCTGCCATTGCTCGCGAACCATGACTTGTAGACGGATGGACGAGGCTTGCCGGCGGGTCTGCCTGTCGCCGGAATTTCGCCACTCGCCGGGGTTTCGGCACCTGCCGGCGGCTCTCCCAGGCTCTTGAAGCGTTCCCGGTTGACGTAGTAGTAGGGATCCCACACGTTGGTATTTCTGGCGGGATAGATGTATTCATGAAGTTGCTTGAGCGAAACCAGCTCCTCGGCAACGTCGGGCGGAAAACCCTGCCGGTCGATGCGGCTGGGCATGATCAGCTCGTCCAGATACCTGATCGTTGCGGGCGATCCCCAGAGTTCGTTTATTTTCTGGAGGATGCGCACGTACTGCTTGGCCAGTTGCTCCGGAAAATCGATTTTCTTGGCCATGCAGTCGCTGGCTATACGGTCGAACGGGGTATTGTTCATTTGGTAAGCCTGTTCAGGAAAATTCGGTGCACACAAATAGTCGGACACGGTCCTGGGTTCGAAGACCCCCGGGGGCGGGGAAAAAGCTCCCCTTCGGAGGACTTCTGCGTCCAGCTTCCTGCTTTCGTCGCTCGCATCAAGCCAAACCAAACCACAACTTCATTTGCCTGACATAACCGATAGCAAGACGCGCTCCACCCTGTGAGAGGGGCGGCGGCAAGTGCTCCAAAGGCGGTTGTAACCGGGCGACTGCATTCACGGCCGGGAAGCCAGGAAGCCGTTTTACGCTGCCGGGAGGCTGGTCAGCGCTTCCTTCGTGCGGCGATTGCCAGTCGAACCGGGGTCTTCGGCTGCCCTCGACGGCGAAGCTACTGACAGTTATCGACAGAATATGCTCCGCTATGAGCGGTCCGCAGCGTCGACATCAGGCTTCCGAACGCTTCAGCCGACCCATCCGCGCAATGGACAGGATGCAGAAGGTCGCACAGGACACGCGAGCGCTAGAAAGTTTGCCGACACCCGTACTGGCGACGATTTGGATCAGTACATCCGTTATCACAGCAAGCTCGATCCGAGATCATCCTCCAGGTCGGCTACTCGACCAGGTCGCCTTACGAGTATTCGCACCATATCAAGATTGCGCGCGACTTCGGCCATGCGGCCCGAGCGCCGCAACGCGATCAAGGTGCTGATGCTGATGGACATCGGCGGTACGATGGATGACCACATCAAGCTAGCCGAGGAGCTGTTCTCCGCCTCGAAGACCGAATTCAAGCACCTCGAGTTCTACTACTTCCACAATTGCCTCTACGACTTCGTGTGGAAAGACAACCACCGCCGCCATTCCGAGCGCACCCGCATGTGGGAGCTGCTGCACAAGTACGGGCACGACTAGTAAGGTGATCTTCGTCGGCGACGCCACTATGAGTCCCTACGAAATCCTGCAGCCGGGCGGCTCGGTCGAGTACTTCAACGAGGAAGCGGGCGCGGTGTGGGTGAAGCGCGTCGCCGAGGTCTACTCCCAATGCGTCTGGCTCAACCACGAGCCCGAGGAAGTCTAGCCCTACCGGCAGTCGACCCAGATCATGAAAGAACTGATGAATAACCGCATGTACCCGACCACCATCGGCGGCCTCGAAAAGGCCATGAAGGCACTCGCCACGTAGGTAGCCCGCTTACCGCGATTCCGCCATGCCCGCGTTCCAGCGCGCAGCGGATCTGCGGGGCGCGGTCACGGCTTGCCGTAGATCTTGCCGATGTAGCTCCTGTCCCCGGCCGACAGCCTGGTGTTGTTGGGCGTGGCGCGGCCGCCGACGATCAGATCGGGTGGAAAGTGGTAGAGCATGATCGATTTGCGGTCGAACTTGGTGGCATTCAGTTGGTCGAGCGAGTATTTCTCGATGATATTGTGGTAGATGTCCTCCTGCGACCAGTTGTTCGGCGGCCCGCTGAACACTTGGTAGACGCGGGCCTCGTTCCACCGGATCCCACCCTTCGGGTTCTGGTGCTCGTGGATGCAGCCGAGCGCGTGGCCGAACTCGTGAACCACTACGCGGCGGTACTCCTCATCGTCGGTGTCGTCCTTCAGCCAGCCGAAGTTCATGGTCGGCTCGTTCGGCTTGAAGTAGTCGGCGTGCAGGCAGTCGGTGCCGATCGCCGACCACGAATCGCGATCGGCGTTGAACGAGACGCGGATTTCCGCGCCGCCCGTGCCGCTGAAGTCGAAGCCGATCTTGGCGTACGTGCTCCAGGACTTGGCGTGGCCGACTACTCGCTGCCGCTGCGTCGGGCTGCCGTCCATGAAGCGCACGCGCAGCACCTTGCCCTTGGGCCAGAGCTTGCCCGTGAACAGCGCCATCTTGGCTGGATGCAGCGACACCCCGCCCAGCAGCGCCGGGATTTTCGGCTTGTTCCTGGCGTTGGCCTCGATTGCCAGCGCCGCGGCGTCGGGTTTCATCTCGTAGGGAATCACGCGATCAATGCAAAGGTGCAATCCGGTGTCGGTGGCCATGGTCGGTCTCCTTGTCGAAGGTCGCTCTAGCGGTTGAGATAGCCCCGGTGCTGGCGCAATCCGGCGGCGGTGCGCCGGAATGAGAATTCCGCCGCGCCGCCGGTCTTGCGATCGAGAACGCGCGCGAGGGTCGCTTTCACGGTGGCCGGATCGTCGTCGAAGTCGCCGTGATGGCTGGAGCCGGAGGCATCGGGCGAACCCACGTCTTCCACATTCGGCGATTTGATCCAGTCGATGCGCTTGGCCCTGATCAAGCTACCGAGCTTCGCGTGCTTGCTGATGAATTTCTCCATGCCGAGTAGCGGCACGCCGTCGCGGAACAGCGGAATGCGCGGCGGATTCTCGAACGCGTTGGACACCAGGTAGAGCAGAGACTTGTGGTAGACGTTGGCGCAGTTGTCGTCCTGCTCCGCCGCGTCGGTCAGCGCGAACAGGGCGAAGCGCCCGATCTTGTTCCCCTGGATCGCCGGCAGGTAGAACTGCTCGAACAGCGCCATGGTGCAGGCCGGCGCCCACAGCGTGCACGACTCGATTTTGCGGCCGAGGTCCTTGGTGAGCCTTTCCACCAACGGTGCATGGAAGATGCTGCCGGCGCTGTGGCCGACGACGTGGATCTCGACGTTCGGCAGCTTGTCGATGCACTCGAGCGCGAGGCGCGCGCCGCCGGTGGCGCTGGTCGTGGCCATCTGGCCGTTCTCTTTCATCTCGTCCCACTCCGCCTTGCCGGTGAGCAGGCGTGCGATCGGCTCGAGCGCATCGTCCAGCCGGTCGAGCATGAAGTCCTTGGCCGAATCGAGGAATCCTTCCGGCCGCCGCCGGCTCAACGCGTCCGCTAGCATGTTCTTGAGCGTGGTCCAGTAGTCGGTCTTCCAGATGAAGGCCAGCGGATAGACCTCGGCTTCCAGCATCGGCTCACGGTAGTCGGCAACGCGCTGGATCGCGGCGTCCTCGTCCACCAGCCCGCCGTGCGCGTAGAGCAGCAGGCGCTTTTTCCTCCAGTTGGCGGTGATGCGCTGGAAATCGCTCTGGATGATTTCCTCGATGTCGTGCGCCGTGGTGCCGAACTGGCCTGAGGAGCGCAGCTGACCGTCGTTGCCGATGCTGATGATGTGCGGCCGCAGGTCCGGCAGCGAGTACGAGCGCGAGCGCATGGCGCCGGCATAAGCCGTCTTCGTGCCGACGCCGGTTTCCACCTTGATCGGTGCGCCGAGCCGCGCCACCCAGACGTCGGTGCCGTTCTTCAGCCAGTCATCATAGGACAGCAGCCCGAAGCCGCCCAGGCCCCAATTGGCGGCCCAGGAGTTCTGGATCCAGAAACCGCGCTCGTCGTAGGCGACGATGGCGAAGGCGTGCCCGCCTAGCACCTCGTCCTTCCACGGGATCACGCCGTCCCCGCCCACCGCGTTCCAGCCCGCGTGCACCGAGGCCGTCGCGTACAGCACACCCACCTCGGCGAGCGCCGCGTGCATCGCCACGATGTCCTGGTGGCGCACACGGTAGTAGGCGCCAAGCGGCCTCCCGGCCGCGTCCCGGGCACGCCGCTCGCTAAGTGCGCCGCCGGGGTTCGTCGGATCGTACGGCCAAAGCTTCTCGCCGCATACGCCGTGCTTGTGCCAGCCTTTCATCGCGCCGCGCGCGCTCGAGCCGTCGTAGTCCTCGCCGCTCCACTCGTCGTAGCGCTTGGCCATCTGGTAGAACATGCGCGGGCTGATCGGCTCCGGGTCGGGCGTGACGTGCCGCATGCGTAACAGGTAGTGCGCGACGGTGGCGAGGCCAAAACCGGTGCAGGCGCCTTCCTGCCCCTGATTCAGGACGGGCACGCGGGCCTTGCGATAATTCGCAAGCGGGATCCGGGTCGGCACCTCAACTAGTGTCGCCTCGTACATCAGATCGCGGAAGTCGAGGGTGTCGGCGCGGACGTTGTACTTGCGGCCCCGGGTCGTGCTGCTCGTGCGGGTTGCCATGGCGGTGTTCCTTGCGGGTTATTTCTTCGCGGTGTCGGCGGCCTTCTGCGCGTTCTGCGTAATGCGGTCCAGCACGTCAGGCACCAGCCGCTCGGCGAAGCCGGCGAGGAACGACCACACAACCAGTTTAGCGAAGTCGATGCCGCTTTTTGGCCCGGTGCAAGTGACAAACGTACTGAAAGTGGTACCGCACTTTGTGATATCGCCGTCAACTGCGATTTCCGGCACCAGCTTGCCCGCGATATCCGACATCCCGGCAATGAACAGCATGTAGAGCAGCGTGGCGAACACCGCGCCGCTCAGCAGCGCCAGCACGATACCGACGAAGCCGGTATCCAGCCCCGACTGCACCAGCACCGGGTCGGAGGTCGACAGCGGCTTCGCGACCACATCTTGCAGGCGGCGCACGATGCTCATCAACGAGCCCGCCATGCCCGTGAACACGATGATCCCGAGGGTCGAGATTTTCTCGAACTGAAATGTCGTTAGCAGCAGAAAGGCGAACGGCACGAACATCAGCAGCGTGAGCCACAGCTTCAGGTCCTTCAGCCGCTCGTCGCGCGCCCGTCCCGAGGTGTACAGCCAGTGGAATTCCTCCAGAATCTTCTCCAAATCGGCGCGCAAATCCGCCGGCGACGCGATTGCCGGGTCCGGCGGCTTGGATGCCTCGTAGGCGGCGTAGACCTCTGCGCCCACGGTGCTTTTGAACTTGGCACGCAGGATCCAGGCGCGGCGCCGCAGCTTCTCGATCGGCTGCAGGCGCACCACCGCGAGCTCCAGCACGTAAATGTCCTTCCAGCCGATGTTCGGGTAGCGCGCGGTGATCGCCTTGGCGTCTTCGGCCGCCTTGACCGCGACTTTGTCCTCAGGATCCGGCGCCGGGGCCGACTCGAAATCGGCGAGGATGCTCTCGTAGTAGCTTTTCGCCTGCTTCAGCAAGTCCGGTACCGCGTCGGCCATGATCTGCGCTCTCTCAGCTCAAATTCGGAAACGTCGGCTCCACGCCCTGCGCCAGGTGAAATCGGGCGGTTCGAAATGCGGGTTGTCGTTGAAGCTCTTCCAGTCCCCGCCCCACGCCAGGCCAAAGCCCTTGGCCGCCGCCGCGAAATCGCGGAACAGCTCCACTTCCCAGTGCAGCGTGGCGCCGACCTTGAACGCGACGTCGAACGCGAGCGCCGGATAATAGTTGTGCAGGCTCTGCCCCGGCTGCGCATTGGTCATCACTTTTCCGGGTGCGGTACAGCCCCTCGCGTAGTCCACCGCTTGGTCTGTGGTCGGTCTGCGCCAGGAACACCTGCGGCGACCGGGGATGCTGCCCGGCGAACGCTCTGCTCGCCAGCTGGCCAATTTGTGCCTCAACACCAACAGTACGTTTTCGTAGATCGCGCCGCATCACCCGTTCAGGTGACAAACTATGCGTATAGGAAGTGGTTCGTTTGCATCCCACCAATAAGCCGTGCACAGTCCACTTGTCGATGCAGTCCAGTTTTTCCGAGCAAGGAATAGGGCCGCGTCTTGATCGTGTTGACGCTCACGCTGTGGTCAGCCGAGCAGTCGGCGACGGTTTTCCCCATCGTCAGGACGCAAGCAATCTGCGCTTTGGTCGCAATCAGCTAAAGTAGGTTGTAGAAGGTCAGTTTTCGATCGGTGGCGAGATCGAGCGGACTCCACATAGCTCGGGGCCCGAGCGGCGCATCGCCGTGACGAATGGGAGGCCGCCAACGCCTGTATCAGACACTCGACTATCTGTCCCCTATCGAGTTCGAGCATCGTGCGGGTGTATCCTAAATCGCTGTCCACCAAATCGGGGCTAGCTCAGCTCGACCTCCCTCTTGCGAAGCAATAACCTTTCATGCAAAGCTCCCGGAAAATGTTGAGTAGCGACTGAAGGTGCGGGACTACCCATCCCGGAGCCGATCTACCCAATGCCACCCGATTCCGGGTGAGCCTGATATAGTGGGCTTAAAATCCAAAGCGCTTGAAGATCTGGCTCAAGCCACCGGGTAAGCGCGTTGCAGGAATCTTGAACGTAAGGCCCAGGGACAATCGATTCCCCTCGAAAACACGGCCGAACTCGCTCAAATTCGCGTTGTCGTGCTGATACGCCACAAACAATCCAACCAGATCCGACATGCCATGGTCCACCCGTACACCATAGCTGTCTGTCGATAGGTGGCCGACATCGGTTTCGAGTGAGTACCGGACGTAACGGTAGTACACGCTGAAGATCGTTCCGGGGAGTTGTGGCCAGCCCTTCGCCAGCCTGGCTTCCCATCCATAGCCCTCATAATCGATTTGTCCCTCGACTTCGTACGCGTACGTCGGCCCCAAGATGATCCACCAGTTCTCCGGACCGTTAATGGGAATCCAGACATCAAGACTTGCCGCCCGCTTGCCGAAGCGGCTCTTCGCGGCGAGGGTCGAGAAACCGAGGCTGCCGCCTACCAAGATGGAGTATGGGCCGCCGAGAGGCTGCGGCAATTGCCAACCACCGTCATCATCGTACTTCACTACCCCTTCGTCGCCAACCAGATCGTAGAATCCGACACCCAGTGACGCGTCGCAGGCACCATCCTTGACGTTGCAGGCTGGAGTCCATTCGGCATCCTCGAAGATGCTTGCGGAGATAGTGGGCGCCTCTGCTCCATCATCGCCCTTGACCTGCGCCAGCACTTCAGAAATCGACGCGGTCTGCACGGCAAGCAGGTACAGCCTCTGGGCCAATGATTTCTTCGAGAACAAATATCCGTCCCCTCGAAATCGCTGTGATTCATGATTGTCGATGGCGCGGCTCAACGTATCGCAGGCGGCATTCAGTTCAGAAGCAGTCTTGAAGACACCATCCACCTCCTTCTTGCCGACCACTCGGTTCAGGAGAGCAGGCCCGATACTCACGTCGTGACAGATCGTGCGAATAACAAGTTTTACGGATTCCGGCGGAGCGAAAAAGAACGGGACCCCTATCCTGTTCGCCTTGTCGTGCGTACCCAGCGCCATCGAATCCACCAGTGCATTGCGATCCGTCACGACGTGCCCGCCCGCATGAAAATCCATCAAGTAGTGATCGGCCGCCGCATTGCGCACAAGACCTTGGAAAATTTCGCCCTGCGACGCGGCGTACAGGGCAGAGACGTGATGCAATCTGAAGCTGGAAATGGCCGCGCCTTGAAAGTGGGAAGCATTGAATCTCGCCGCAATGGCCGCAGCGATCTCGTTGACCAGGCAGATGCGGTCAACGGCCTTCCAGTAATCGAGAACCTCATCTGCTCCCCTATTGCCTTTGGGAAGAAACAACGCAAAGAATCTGGAAGGCGCTTCGACCTGATCGACACAAGACGCTATCATTCCGTACAGGCCCAGTTGCGGCGCCGAAGATTTCGCCAGTGCTGTATCGGGTATCACCACGTTGCGGCAAACGGGCACTTCCGTACGATACATTTCTGCCATCATTGGACAGACGGTTTTCGCATTGTCTCCGGCCAGCCTGTCTTGATTCATGGATATCACGGCAAGGAATATTGCTGCGTCCCCGATTCGCTGGTGTTCATCGGAATCGAAGGCCATGCCCGATGAACAGTATCCACAGAAAACCATCAAGACAAAACACCGGAGATGCCCGTCACGGACAATACGTTCCATCGCTGCCGTGAATAGGAGCGTCATGGCAATCCCTCTTCGATCAAGTCAAATTCGGGTACACGCAATATCCCTAAAACGAATCGAAGGTATAAGAGAACAACAAAAGCACGCCGCGCTGACTTGTCTCCTTGTATCGGATTGTTGTTTCTCCAGCCGGCAGGGGCTGGTTCTTCGTAATTCCGTCACCGAGTACCTGCACCGATGGGTCGATCACCATGCCTAAACCAACATTGAAACTCGAGTTGGTGCTTCCACTCCTTCGAAAACCGACCATCCATCCGAATCCGATTGCATCGATGATATTGTCGCTGCCGGGTTGAATGGCCATGAAAGGTCCGTGACCCCATTTTGTCGCCTCCGGACCACCGAGGAAACTATGCGTTCCCCCAAGCTCCGGATAAAAGAAGTAATGCAGTTCCAGCATGACACGGGCAAGGTCATTTGTGTCTTTCGTTACTCGCACAATTCTGCTTGAATCGAGCTCGGCTGTCTTCACCCTTTCCACCGATCCTGTAGCGTGCGTGACCGAGAATCCAACCCCAAAATTCATGCCCTCGAACGTGCGACTCGTGTCACCAGCCGCGAACACTGGGGTGCAAAGAAGCAGGACTAAATTAAAGACAACTACCCGAAATACTGCACACATGATTGTCGCCTCCAAGTTCAAAGCAATTGATGGGGAATGACGATACCTAGCTAAAAAATGCTCCTTTAACAAACAATAGTCATTCACTCAGATTCACGTTCCGGTCTGACAAGTTAATGTGTCAATATTTTAAGAATCGCTTTCGCATTGCCTTTGCGTGCCTGAATGCGCACGGGTTGAAGCACGGAGTAGTAGGACTTTTTCATCGTGATGTCTGCCTCCAATGGAATGCTGCCTTTAGAGCCAATGGAAATGTTATGGCATACAAATTCCGGAGCTAATCCTGCGCCCGCGGAGCGACTCACATCTATGCCACCAATCCCAAGGCATCCTCTATGTTTTCTGCGCCAAATCGCGGACGCTTCAGTCCGCGTACGATCGAAGTCGGGAAGCTACTGTGAAGCAACTCTTGGCCGAATTTCTCACAGACAGGGTCCACTCATTCAAAACCCTAGTGATTTCACCCTCCGTCCACATCATTCGTTTGGGTGAGAGCGCCATACACAGACGCGCCAACAACGGAGGCGTCCCAAACTAAGGTACGCGCCCACATGCGTCGGGCCAGGTCTCATTCGTGGGAATTCGGGTCAAAGAATTGTGCGCAGCGTCCCACTAATCGGAAACCCCCGATCAAGCCGGGTGTACGGAGCCAGGCCGCCCGGCTACATTGCCGCCAACAGGCGCACAAGGTCCACTTGCCGATGCAGGCCTGTCTTGCCAAGCAGAGCGTTAAGATGGGTTTTTGTCGTGTTGACGCTCACGCCGCGGTCGGCCGAGCATTCAGCGATGGTCTTTCCCATTGCCAGGGCGCAAGCGAGTTGCGCTTCGGCTGGGGTGAGTCCATAGAGCGCCCGGAGGTTGTCGACGGGAGGTCCCCCATCGGCGACGAGATTACGCAGGCACAGTAAGGCGCGCCGGCCTGCAACGGCACCTAGCACTGTGAAACTCGGACATCGAGTCGCCGTGACCGACATGGGAGGCAATCCGCGGCGTGCGAACAGGAATTTCGATATCCCTTCCGCAGGCGAATCCCGATTGGGCTGAAACAGGACACGGAGGAACGCGGCAAATGTCGGACGCACGACAGGATCTGCCGCACGGATGCGCCCATCTCCGTGGACCAGCAGAACTTCCCCGCGCTGCAATACCGATTCCGAACATCGATTGGCAAGTTCGACGCGATGCTCTTCGTCAACGACAATGATTCCGACGGGAACGAGATCAAGCATCGCCAGCAGGAGTTCGACGGAATATCCCGAAACGCGACTCTGGCTCCGCTGGTTCGGTCGATTATTCGAGGCGGTGCGCCGGACCCCGTCGTTGCGATAGGGATCGGCAAGCGTGTTCGACGTACCCGACACGCGCGCTCTCGCACCTGGAGTACTCTGACCATCCGGACGCAAAGACCCAAGCCTTCCGGTGGAACCGGAAGGCTCTTCGCGAAGGTCAAGTCTCACCTGGTATCCCCTCCCCTTGAGCTACCGACACCGGTGACGCGCTGCTTCGATCGTCACCCATAACCACGGAGCCTGCGGCGCCGTCTCGCCCCGCATTGAAAACAACCCGTTCGCAAACTAAGATTTCTTCTTATTCCATGGTCATGGGCGCACGTATAGAACGAATCTTCCGGGAAAGCAAATATGACAAAACGGCAGATTTCGAGCAGAACGCACCGCAACAAGAAAGTTCGTGTTGATGCGAAGACATTGTGTCCAGTTACCTGTCTTATTGCGGGATTGTCTGGAAATTTTCGAACGGTGTTTATGCCCTCGCAGCCACATCCACGCAGGGACTACCTGCAAATACGGCCAAAGAATATTTTTGAATAACGATATTCTCTTATGTACTCAATCCCGTATATTCACTGCTGCGAGCTTCGCACAGCGCCGCTTACAGATGAGTTACGGTTCGAAGTACCAAGTACCGGTGGGGGTATGACTCGAATAGAATCCAGCCGGACGAGTCGTCGATCTGCTGCTGGTGATCTCGTTCTACTGCGGCGTGGTGCGGTCACTGGGAGCGCTGCGGATCGACCTCGAGGAGGACGATCGGAAGGTTTTGCAGGAGTTGCCGCCGGGCGGATGAAGCGGCTCGCGCTTCACGCTCGCTGCAGACCAGACCGAGGCCAACCAACTTCCGTCTGCTCAACTACCGCTTGCACACCACGCGCTGTCCCCCGGCACCGGCATACAAAATCATCTTCCCGGCGACCAGTTCCTCGATCGCAAGCGTACTGACCTGTTTGGGATCGGTGAGCTTCAGATCCTTTCCGGACAATTCGTACTTGAGGTCGGTTATCTGTCCGTCACTCGATGCGATGCTGAGGGCGCCATCCTGCTGAAAATTGTATTTGCTGTTTCGTCCGGAAATGGCATCGCTACAGGACCACTCGCCCAGAAGCGGATTCGCAGGCAAGTCGGCCGGTGGCGGTATGGATGCGGCGGGAGGAGCGACGTTGTTCGGTGCGGCCGATGCAGCGGGCTCGCTGGCAGGCTGGACGGGTAAGGGAGCGGGCTCGACGGGCCGGGATGCGATTTGCTTCGCCGGCAGGTTCTGCGGTGGAGGTGTTGCGCTGTGCTTTGCCCACCATACACCCACGCCGATCAACATTACGCCGGCAGCGATCCACTTCCCCCATTGCTGGAGAAACGAAGATTCCGGCTCATCCTTCGCTGCGGGCGGCGCAGGCGCGTCGCGACCGGACAGGGACCCGTCGTACGCAGCGCGCTGGATGGGATCGGAAAGAACGGCCTTCGACTGTTGCAGGACCACCAACTTGTTGGGGTCCTGAATCGTGGCCACCTTCAGCTCCTCAAGGCGCCTGGAATACGCCGCCTCGATGTCCTGCACGGAAGCCTTGGAATCGACGCCGAGAATCTGATAGAGGGTCTTCTTCATGGCGACCGGGAGAACATCCATAAATCATGCGCCTACCGGCGGACCATCGCAACAGGCTGCAGGGAGAAATGAGAGACTCGAAGCCCCGAACGTGGAAGCGGGCGCCGCCGTTGATCGTCAGGACTTGGGACCCGTCTTGTGCCCGGTTCGATTTGCCCGTCATTGCCTCAGTTCCGGTGCGGATTCGGGTGCAAGGACGAAGCGATGGTTGCTATCTCAGACAAGGAGTTCCACTGGCGAGACACCAAACCCCTGCACAAAGTCTACCTGGATTCGTCGCAGATGTTCGAGCGCCGCAGCACTCTCCACGTATTCCGCGATTGTCTTGCTGCCCATTGAATGACACCGGCTATTGATTTCGACAACCTGGTCCAGGGGGACGCTTACGACGTTGATTTTTACAAAGTCCGGCACTATGACTTTCAGCAGATCAAAGCATCGCTCGCTGCCATCGAACCCGGCGAGCGTAAAACAGCAGCGGTGCGGAATTAAGCCCGTCGTTTGTGACAGACATGCTTCTCGGTGAATCGAACCAGGCCATAGTGCGGTCGATGATAGACATCGGACATACGCTCGACATGCGAGTGGTTGCGGATGGTGTCGACAAAGCTGAAACCCGCGATGCGCTCAGGCTTTTGGGCTGCGACGTCATCCAGGGCGCCGTGGTCTCCCAGCCCCTGTCATTTGCTGAGTTGATTCCGTTGGCCCGTCGAGCCGAGAACCCATAAATCAGCCAGCGCCACCCTGGGCGGTCCTGCTCACGAACAGCGGACCTGTGTTTGTGGTATCGGCGATAACTTTCACGCCCCCTTACCGCTCAACGAGACACTGCGGGGACTGCCGGGCGCGTCGTCGACAATCGACAGTATTCCCGTACAAGCGCCTTTGCCCGACGGGACAAACGTCACGTCGATTGCGCAAGTCGCCCCCGCCGCGATGGTCAACGGGGACGTGATGTTCTGCGCGAAATCTCCCGTGGTTTCGATCTTGCTGACGTTGATCGGGTTACCGGTCCTGTTGACTATTGTTACCGTCTGCGCAGAGCTGCGGGTGCCAACCGCTTGTCGGCCAAAATTCAGGCTTGTGGCGGATAGTTCAACGCCTGGTGTCCCGGTCACACGAGGCTTGTCCGGCTGTAGCTTGGTGGTCAGTGCCCGGATGTAGAGCAGAACCGTTTCCGAGGCAAAGCCCGAGACGAAACCCAGGGCGACCGTGGTCGCGCGCGACGTTGGGTCGACCAGATAGTAGGCAGTGATCGCGATAAGCGGCGCCGATACGACCTGCAAGATCTGAAGCACCAGGTATTCCCGCGCCTTTCCGTTGGTGATCGGCTGTGACGTATCAGGCCCGGTCCGTTCCTGATATTCGGGTACCCTGCGCGTCATGCTGACAGCGGATCCGACGAGCGCAAGCACGACAAAATACAGCGGTACAGCCAGTCCGCCCTGGATGCGCGCAGGAACCCACGACTTGATGTCTTCTTGCTCGCGATTCGCATCAGATTGCGGCTCTACGCGACCGCCCACATTGACTATCCACTGATCGGTGTTTTTCCCGCACTGCAACTCCAGGGGTAGTGCGTTCTTTCCGTTATCCAGCGACTCGACACAACCCTTCACGATGCCGATCGGGCTTTGCATCATCAGGCGCGGCAATTGATTGGAAAGCGGGAATACGATAAATGGAAGGATTGAACTCAGGATGGATAGCCACGTAAATACGTAACAAAATACGATGACTCGACTGAGCTGAGCGTTAGATACTTCCCTCCCTGAAAAAACGACGAGAAACCACACCACGATGCCAAATATCGAACTGGCGATGACAACAAATAGAATAATTTCCCAGGACTCTATTGCCCCGTCCTGGAGATGGGCCGAGAGATATTTCCAGGAAATCCAGACGACGAGCGCGACTATGCCGATTCCGACGAGGCTGCCGATGCGATCCGACGCAAATCCGGTGATCGCGTCCAGAATTTCCTTGGCGTTGTTCATGGCAGCGACGAATCGATTCTTGAGCGAACTGTCTTGAAGGTTGTCGGCCATTGTCAGTCTCCGCAAATTTGTAAGAAGGTCAGTTTCGTTCCGGGCGAAATGGGCAATGTCGTGCGCACCCGGCGGTTCGCCGGCGCGACGCATGCCGCGCAATGGGAATCCGTCCTGGATAGTGCATCACGTGCAATGTTGATCGCGAATAGGAGCATGCTTCGTTCTTTCCTGATTCGGGCGATCCCGTTCACGGCGTATCAGAGGTTGTCGGTGTGTCGGAAGTCTGCGGCGTGCGCGGCGTGTCGGGCGTATCGGGAGACTGCGGTGTCGGCCGGGACGGAGGCGTCCTGTCTGTGGTAGGCGTATCGTCCGTGTTTGGCGTATCGCCCGTAGTCGGCATATCGCCCGTGACTGTGGTATCGCCAGTGACTGGCGCATCCGCGATACCCGGTGTCCTGCGCGCGCCAGGTGTGCGGCGTGGCCCGAGGCTAGGTGTTTTAGCCATGGTCGCAGAACATCAATTCAGATTCGGCACGGCGGCCCCGGCGGCGTTCCAGAGAGCCCGGTTCATCGTGGCCGGCAGCAGCCTCATTGCGCCGGCGCAGTGTATTCCCGGCACAACTTGGCCGCGAAGCCGTCAGCGAGCGACTTGGCGGCCAGTCCGGTCACAAAGAATTTCCCCATGTCGACGTCGACCTCGCCGGACTTGCTCTTGACGTCCGAGCCGAATTGGCCCAGGACCGACAATGCATCGAAGGCATCGAATTCGCCTGGAGTTTCGCCGAGCAACCGGATTGCGTTGCCGTCCTGCTGGCGCGAGATCGCGGGGACAACCGCAACATCCTGGTCCTTGTAACCCAGGGAGAAACCGCCGGCGCCTTCGGTTGCGGATCCGGTCAGGACAAGGCCGAAATTCACGTGCTCGGCAAAGACAAGCGACCGGGCCTTGACGGTCTTGGTCTTGTTCTGGCCGACGCCGGAAGTAGCGGATGCGGTGGTGGGTGCGGCTGCGGGGGTGGGAGGGGGCGTCGGAGTCGGGGACGCCCCTGCGCCTCCCGCCGCCGCCGTTGCACCAGGGGCGGGCCGCTTTGCTTTCGCTCCGAAGCAATCGAGACTAGGCGTCTCCGGCATCGCCATTCCCTTCCCGAGCTTGTACGCGTAACCGTCTGAAAGCTTTTTTGCGGCCTGACCGGTGGCAAAAAATCTCCCCAGTCCGCTTTTGGGCGATTTGGCGTTGTTGTTGCTATTGATGGAGAACTGCCCGAAAACAGAAAGCGCATCCGAATGCTTCTCGCCATTCTTCTCCATGCTCGCCTCTATTTTTTCGGTACTCCCGTCGCCCTGCACCACGGTCACGGGGACGATCGCAAAATCACTGCCCTTGTAGCCCAGCACGAAGTCGGCGCCCTGGCTGGAGGCGGAGGTGCCGATGTCGATCCCGGCGGTGTTCGACTGCACGAATATGAGCGGCACGTCGCCATTGGTGGCGCAGCCGGGCACCAGCATCGCCATTGCACACAGCGCGGCAAACCAAAACATCCTGTTCATGGTTTCCTCCTTGTCATTGGGTCGGGCGGACGACACAGACGCCGGTCCGGTCGCTTAGCAATTCGTCGAGCTCCTTCAATTGCTCGTTCGTCTTGATCCACACGATGAGTTGGCAGCCATCGCTCGCGAACGCGGCCACCGTCGAATCGTGATACCCCAGCGCAAATCCTTCGAATCCGTTGATTGCGCCGATACTGGTCGATTCGACCACCGTCGCGCCCGCACCGGGCTTGATTTTCACCGACACGATGCCGAAGCCCCGTTTCACCTCGACATCGTCTTTGTCTGCCGTCTGGATCCGCACCACCGCGCAGCCACCTGATCCGAGCGTCGCGCTGATGGCGCACGCGATGACAAGGCAACCGAGCCGGGACATGTTGCTCACGCGGTCAACTTGATGCCGGTCTTGTAAGCCTCCACGAATCGGTCCAGGCCGTGGCTGCCGCCGTTGACGAGACGCCGCGCGCCGGCGAAGTCCCAGTCGAGCAGCGCCTCCTTGAGCGGCCGCTCCTTGTCTTTCAGGAACGCGGCAAGCAGTTTGCCGGCGATCGCCGGGTCCGAGGCCAACTCGGGATGGGCGATCAATTGTCCTTTCAGCCCGATGACCTTGCTGTAGTTCGTATAGTTGGCGCGCCCGGTCAGTTGCACGTAGCCGCGGCCGCGGAATCGCTCACCGTCGGGCGGACCTTTGTTGCCGAGATCCTTGCGGGAGTCATAGAGATCGAACGCATGGCCGGCGGGATCCGGCGAAGTGTTGTAGCGCGACTGGCCTTCCGCCACCGGCTCGAAACTCTCGGTTTCCGCACGAATGGTGGACAGCGCTGCCAATACTATCAGCCGGTCATGCAGCGTCGCGTCGCTGAGCGCCGTCAGAACGAACGGCAGATTGCGCTTGATATTCGCCAACGGTGTATGCGGAAACATTTGCGATACCGCCGCGGGGGTCATCAGGTCAATGACGCTGGCCAACGGCGGCGCGGCGGTTTGGTTCAGCTCGGCCAGCGTGCGCGGTCCGGCGACACCGTCTGCAAGCAATCCTTCGCTGCGCTGGAAAGCCATCACGGCCGACTGGGTGCCCAGGCCAAAAACGCCGTCGGCCGCGCCGGGATTGAATCCCTTGTCGAGCAAAGCGTTCTGCAACGCCTTGATCTCCGCTTTGTGGGCAGCCATGTCTGGCATGCCAACTTGCAGGAGCGTCCTCTGACCTTTGGATGCGGCTTTATTTTTGCGGGTTGCCATGTCGTCTCTCGAGGCTTGTGGTGGTCAAAGTGATTGCTGTGGCTTTTTCAGATCGAGTCGCGGAAGGTGTGCATTGCACACCGACAGTCAGCGAGGCGATCGTCTGCGTTTGCGGTATCGCGGCCATTGAAATCGGGAACGGAAGGATCGCGTCAGCACCGGCCTTCTTTTTGGGCACATTCCGAAGTCATATCACTAGCATATAGATGACATTCTGCAAAAATCAAATCTGACAAATGATAGATTTGGAGCGATTAATGCACGTGACATAGGTTTTCCCTTTTACTACAAAGATGCGACGCATTCCGTTGTTTTGGAGAGGGATACAAGTCCATTTCTTGCGCACGCCAGATGCATGTGGCATAGCAACATGCGAAGCGCCATACCTCGGTTGCCGTCGCTGAATATTTTTGATTTCGCAGTATGAAGCGCCCGATCTGAGACGTCAGACTGGCACGGAGTGGGTTACGGATTACTTACACAATGGACCTTGTCCGCTAAATAATAAGCGGGAGGTGGGATCAAGCTGGAACAGGAAAGGTTGAAGGCGAAAACGGAAGTGCGGCTGCTTTGCCTTGATGATTTCCCCGGTGGAACGGTCCAGGCACGGGATCGGGATGATCGAAGTGGGAGAGACGTTGAAGCGGCGGGCGAAGGGATGCTTGTTATGCCGGCCGATGTCCCAAAAGCGCTCGATCCCGGCTTCCTCGGGCCTGACGTAGCGGCCACACATGGCAGCCTCATTCCTTCCCGTTCAGAACTCGGCACCGCGAGCAAAGTCTAATCGTTACAAGTTCCATGAACCACATCCCCGTCCGAGATAAATCCTATGCCTCCAGCAGGACATCGTCCTACCTCGTATGGGGGAGTCTACGAATCCGTGGGCTAACCGTGGGCTGCGCTTTCTCATTCTGTCCCTGTGGCAGGCAGCGACTTGCCGCGCATCGCGCAGGGTTGCGCCAATTGCAAGGAGGCAGTGATGAATATTGACACGTCAGGTCAGGTGACCACCTCGCGACTCCTGAGCCGGGACAACTTGCGGATGACCACCGGGCTAATGGAGGTCACCATCGCCAGATCGCTTTCAGCGGCATTCCTCTTTCTGCTCTCGTGCGCCGCCTTCGCGAACGATACAGAGCCGGTAATGGACGAATCCCAGGTTTTGGAAGCGATGCGCTACTGCCAGACGGCCGCCGTGCGGGCCGCCTGGGGCGCCCAGGCGCGCTTCCTTGGAGCCCCTCCCCTGTTCAAATACATCTCCGAAACACCGCTCAAGAGGATGTTCATGGGGGATGACCCCATACCGGCCGATGCGATCTACGTGCTGGACGAGCTCAATGCGAAAGAGCGTCATGAATACGAAGCCGTCGCTCTGCATGGTTGGACGCAGGCCGACACCTGGGTTCGGGAGGGACGCAAGCAGCCCGACTACGAGTTGTTGGCGGCCGTGTTCTACCAGGGCTGCAAGGAAATGCTGATCCCCGGAACGAAAGATCCGAGGACGTCCGACGAAATCACCGTGCACTGAGCCTGCCGGGTAGGGGGCGACCAAACGCCTACCGTTTCGTCATCACGACTTCGAGATAGTCCGCTGACACCACCAGCGTATCGTCTCCCGACCGGTTGAAGCGGTTGAGCATGTCGTCGAGTTCTGTCAGGAATTCGCCCCGCCGTTTTTCGTCCAGGGCTTCGAGCGTGCGGATGATCGGGCCGAAGTAGGTGCGGAAAACCTCGATCCAGTGTCCGCTGTCGCGATAGCGGAACAACGCGCTGCGCTCGAAGATGTGCATCTCGGAAATCCCGACGCCGAACAGTTCCCGGAGGCGCTGCTGCGTGCCCCATTCGGAAGGCGGGCGCAGGCCTTCCGCGGGCGGGAGATATTTCGCCACCAGGCCGAAGGTCTGTCCCCAGAATCCGGCGGGCGTCCAGTTGGCCATGCCGATCCGGCCGTCCCGGCGACACACGCGAAGCAACTCCTGCGCGGCCTTGTCCTGATTTGGCGCGAACATCGACCCGTACACCGACAGCACCGCGTCGAACGATTCGTCGGGAAACGGAATCTCCTCGCAGTCTCCGACCTCGAACCGGGCAGGCAGACGCTCCACTGCGGCGCGCTCACGCGCTCTCTCGATCAGCGCCGGTACGTAATCGATTCCCGCCGCGTCGCACCCCCGCCGCGCGGCGGACAAGGCCGCATTGCCGCTGCCGGTCGCAACATCCAGGACCTCCTCCCCGGCGCGCAAGCCCACGGCTTCGCACAGTAGCTCGCCGGGATACACCGTGTTCCAGGCGATCATCGCAAAGTCGCCGGTTGCCCAGGTTTTCAGTTGCTGCGCTTTGACTGCCTTCAGGTCTGCCATGTGGGTTCCTCCTCCAGAGCGCGTAGCGGATCAGTGGAATTTCATACTACTCGGATGGAAAAGACATTGAAGCGGCGGGCGAAGGGATTATTGTTATGTTGGCCGATGTGCCAAAAGCGCTCGATCCCGGCTGCTTCGGGACTGACGCAGCGGCCATACACGGCGGTATTGTCGCCGGAACCGGAAAGACTCGGGACCTCAACGACCAGGGAGATGCAACTAAGCGGGCCAGAACCGGCTCTTACTTCGATCCTACCGGCTCCGCTATGTAGCGAAGCGCGATGTAACAAAGAAGTTTGTCCACGGAAGCCGGCACGCCTGCGTTAAGCTTTAAGTTGCCCCTGCCGCAGAAGGAAGGAGGATGGCCGTGAGAAAGATCCTGATTGCCCTTGCGTTACTGAGTCTGGTGGCGACGAATGCCAATGCCCACGACGGCTGGAACGGCCACTACTACCATGGAGGTGGCGGGCGCTATTTCTGGTGGGGTGCCGCTGTCGGTGCTGCCCTGACGCTCCCCTTCTACTATTCACAGACTTGGGCGGAACCGGGGCCCTACTACTATTACTACCCTGGCCCCACGGTCTATGTGCAGAATCCGCCAGTGTATGTGCAGAGCCAGCCGACCTACACCGTCACCCAGGCCCAGCCGGCAAATGCCGTAACCCAAACACCCAACAATGGTGTCATCGAACTGGGTCCGGTCAGCGCCCTGCCTCCAGCGAATTCCATCTCCGCGCCGAATCCCGACGCGAGCCAGGCGCCCGCGGGGCAATGGTTTGTCTATCCCAGCAAGGGCCAAAGCCCGCAACAGCAGGCGAACGATCGGTATGCCTGCAACAGATTGGCCATCAACGAGTCCGGCTATGATCCGGACCTTCGCTCGCATCGTAATCCGGACACAGGACCCGCGGCTTACGGGCGTGCGTTGAGTGCCTGCCTCGAGGGACGCGGTTACGCCGTAAGGTGAGGGAGCACACTGCTTCATTCCTTGTCCGGCAGCCGGTGCCGTCCCAAGATGCGTGCCGTCCGACCGGGGACAAGTCTGCCGATTCACGAACGCACGGATCATCACTGAGGGGGAAGTTCGTGCAGGCAAAACAGTGTTTCGAGCCGGGAATCACCACCCCGGAAAGAACGCAGAAACCAGCTTCGATCGTATTGCTCTCGGGCATCGTGCTGTTGATGCTCGCCATCCCTTTCCCCGCATCGGCAACATTGGGTTAGAACTCGACCTCGATCGAAGTCGACAGGGTGTCCATGCAAGCCACCCTGCGAATGTTACCCGCCGTGAAGTACACCGTGCATGAAATCCAGACACCTTCCGGAACGACGGTCAGGGAATATGTATCGTCGGCGGGAACCGTGTTTGCCGTCGCCTGGCAAGGGCCCGTAATGCCCGATCTACGGCAAGCTTTGGGTAGCTATTTCGATCGGTATATCGAAGCCGCCCGCGGAAAACATGCCGGTCATCGGCATCTTGCGGTTCGCGAACCGGGCCTCGTTGTGCAATCGAACGGGCATATGCGGTCGTTTTCCGGAAGAGCCTATCTTCCACAACTGTTGCCGCAGGGCGTTACCGTCGAGGAAATACGATGAAAGGGGAAAGGGCGTCATCGTGCGCGACTTCGCGGCAGTAGCGTCGTTCGGAATCCTGCTGTTGGCGACCGGGTGTGGCGGCGGCGGTGACGGCGCGTCATTCACTGCCGCGAACGTGCAAGCCATCACGGTCGATCCCGGACCAGCCAACAACGTCAACCTCCTGTTTACCACCGTCACGATTTGTGCGCCGGGCAACCCCTTCAACTGTCAATCCATCGACCACGTGCTGGTCGATACCGGATCAACCGGCCTGCGGGTCATGTCTTCCCTGCTATCGCCCTCGCTGTTGCTGCGGCAACAGACGGATGCCAGTGGCAACCCGGTCGTCGAATGTGGCCAGTTCGCATCCGGCTACACCTGGGGCTCGGTGAAAGTGGCGGACGTGAAAATGTCGGGAGAGCAAGCCGGCTCGGTGCCGATTCAGGTGATGGGAGATCCCGCCTTTTCTGTGGTACCCGCCAGTTGCTCGAGCGTCGGTCCCGCCCTGAACTCCGTGCAGGCGCTCGGCGCCAATGGTTTGCTGGGCGTGGGCGTGTTCCAGCAGGACTGCGGGCCCGCATGCGCTCTGAACGTGATCCCGGGTACCTACTTCATCTGCCCTGCGACGGGGTGCCAGCCGGCGCAGGCAAGCCTGACGCAGCAAGTGCAGAACCCGGTCGGAATGTTTTCCCGCGACAACAATGGCGTCATCATTGCGCTGCCGTCGGTCCCCGTTACCGGAGCAGTCAGCGTGAGCGGCTCCATGATTTTTGGCATTGGCACGCAAGGCAACAACGGGCTTGGCAACGCACGCGTTATCTTGGTCGACCCGAACACCGCGACATTCACCACGGTTCGGAACGCGGTCACCTACAGCAACAGCTTCATCGATTCCGGTTCGAACGCACTCTTCTTCGCAGATCCCAATATTGCGACCTGCAACACTGCTGTCGGTTTTTACTGCCCCGCTTCCACGCAGAGCCTTTCCGCCACGAACCAGGGCGCGGGCGGGACGGCCAGCATGGTTGTGTTCCGGGTCGCGAACGCCGAATCCCTGTTCGCGGCCAACCCGACGTTCGCCGCAATGGGCAATCTCGCCGGAACGAATTCGGACGCGACCAGCTTCGACTGGGGACTGCCGTTCTTATTCGGCCGCAATGTGTTTACGGCCATCGAGGGACAGAACACGTCTGCCGGCTTCGGACCGTACGTCGCCTATTAGTTTGTCAAACTCCGGCGCGCATTGACGAGTTCGATCTCGCCGGTAGGGCGGTCCAGGCGGAGGATCGGGATGATCGAAGTGGAAGACACGTTGAAGCGGCGGGCGAAGGGAGGGTTGTTGTGCCGGCCGATGTGCCAAAAGCGCTCGATCTCGGCTTCTTCGGGACTGACGTAGCGGCCGCACATGGCAGCATTGTCGCTGGAACCGAAAGGACTTGGCGATCAACACCTAGGGCATAGAAATTATCTTTATCCAATTGTGCAGGCCGCACCCCATTCTTCTGCAGTTCACCAGTCGATCAGACCTTCTCTATACAACGTATCTTTACGAATGCTGGCTTCTAATCTGGTCACATTGAAAACGTCTTGTATGGCTCTGATCGATTTGCAATGCCTTTGAACGAGCAATACCGGCATAGTGAATTCGTGCGAGAACCGATCAGCCTGTGTTTCTGAATCTTCGATGCTTGTATGAGAAGCATTAGATGTTGCGCGAGCGAAAGTAGCCGCGTGCCTCAGAACAATATGACCCAGTTCATGCGGCACAATTAATTGATAACTTGGATCGCCTTCACAAATCGCTTCGTACGTTTCTGCCGCGAGAAGAATTTCTCCTTTATCTGGAATAGCTCGAGCTGCTTCGCCCGGTATCCGTGAAGATTCCACTATGTGATAGTGAATACCATTTCTCCGTAGTCCATTCTCTAACAATTTCACCATATCGATTCTTGACTCAGCTATTTCTAAATGTAGGCGCACATTCAAAGCCGAAACCCGAATGTCACCTACTGGCTTTGGAGCCACTTTATATCCTCGGCTACGACTCCACGGCCCAATCATTCTTCCTCACTTTTCCCCGAGAAGCCTACCTTCTTAAGAAATTTTTCACGCGATTCCTTATCAAGATCAGCCAGGTTGCGCGCAAATGCGACCACGGCGGCCCTACTCTGTCCATCTAGCTGACTAACGTTTACTGTTCGACGAGTCCGATCTACAGCAGCAGTTAGGCTGGCCAAGTCTTTTGTCTTCCTACCTCTTTTCCTAAAAAAGCCAACAACTTTATCGACCAAATCGTCCGTAATACCCTTTTCGCCCATCTCTACGGCTGAGAGATAGGTCGCCGAAAACCCAATTTCTTCAGCCATTTGGCGCAGCGATACCTCCTCTTTCTCCCTGAATTGACGAACAATTCTCCCGAACTCGGTGATTGCCATAGTCACCTCCTGTTTTTGCGGAATGTAAGCCGCTTCATTCTAGATCTCGCCCACTTGCGACGTCAACCAAAATGGGTGACAATTCTCAATGTCAACCATATTGGGTGACACATACTCATCTTACACAAGGAAACCAAGCCATGAGCGAACTTATTGCAGAAGCAGCAGTAGAAAAGAAGCTAGAAGTCATTGTGATTTACAACGGCGTACCGAAGTCAATTGGAATCGAGCCTGACGACACCATAAAGCAGCTGCTGGATCACGCGATTCAAGTCTTCGCTCCACTTCCGCAACCCCATCTTCTGTCGCTCTTTACCGAAAAGGGAGAGGAGCTAAACGAGTCTCTTACGGTGCGACAGGCCGGCATCCAAAAAAGGCAGCAACTACTTCTCCGCCCAAGTCAGGTGAAAGGCGGGTTTCATTCATGATGTACCTCTTGCCACAGGCGCTTCTAGATCAGACGTTCTATCTGGTGCGTCATTGTGGCGGGGGGCAGCGAGAGTGCCAGGTCCTCTGGACAAGTAACTGGTGCGCGCCCGAACTCCTTCTTGCTGCGGTACATCCTGCACATTCTGCGCATGCTGGAGGTTTCGTTCTCGACGGGAACTGGCTCAACTCATTTTGGCTTGATTTGGCCACAACGCAAAGTGGAATTAGGGTTCAGATCCATACTCATCCTAGCGAAGCGTTTCATTCTCACACTGACAATATGTACCCGATCATTCATTCACCCGGCTTTCTATCTCTCGTTATTCCTAACTTCGGGCGTGGACCAGTAAGCTTTTCAGGTGTCTATCTCGCCGAAATTCGCTCGGATGGAAGTTGGTGCGAGGTACCCATCGACGAACACTTACACGTGATTCGATGAAGACTTCCCTCGAAGCGGCTCTCGACCGCACGCTACTGCTGATGCGGGACGAACTTGATGACAGACCGCGGAACGACGTGCTTCTGGCTGCACTAACAGAAACCGAGATTGCCCTAGTTGCTGACGCGAGCGACCTAAAGTCTCACTCTGCGCAGAGCGCCTACATTACCGCGGCCATGCTCATGGCGAGATCTGGGCATCGAGTGCATCTTGCGGCACCCGATGTGCCCCTGGTTGGGCCCCAACCACCATTAAAGGAAGGCGGTCTAATTTCGTGTTTGCTTGAAGTAGGTGAGGATCTATTGCCCGGGATCACATTTCAAGTTGGCCAACCGAAATCTGAGGTGGATCTTGGTATTAGATTTAGAGACACCAAGTCAGATGTACTAGCGAAACGTATACGCACAGTTTCCTTTAGATCTTGGTCGGCTAGTCTTCGTTCTTCTAACGCCCCCGCGAAATCCACCAGAACGGATTGGCCTTTCGGCGGTTTGGCGAGCGCCGGCCTTATTTCAGCTGAAGGATTCAAAATAGCAATGCAGAAGCTCAGCCGCTTCGCAAGAAACCCTTCAACGTTTAGAGAACGATTTGCCAACATAGTAGAGGTGGACTTTCACCTTGCGCCACACTGGACCCCACAAGCAACCAACCTGGGTCAGATTGATTTCATCAGCGCCGGCGCGATAATTAATTGCGCCCTATTCACGTTAGCCCGAATTCCGCGCCTCATAGCGAACGGCCGAATCGTCGACGCAGATATCAGTGACATCAGCAACCTAAATCGAAATGCACTATTGCTAAGATCAATGCTGGGACTTCCCAAAGTAACGGCAATCGCTGGTCTCGACCTTGGCGGCCTAAAGCTTCAACCAGTAGAAACGCGCTACGATTTAGAAACTCAATCTCTGCTTCGGCCACTTGCGTCAAACGTGCTCGTTGGCGTCGATGACATACCAACCAGGTGGTTAGTTCAAAGAGACTCACGCGGGTGGCTTGGGGTGGGCGCAACAAGCCATTGGTCGTCAATGGCATCCTTTCATACTGAAGGATTGGCTTGCGCAGGTTGTCTTCATCCGACCGATGATCCCAACGACGCTACCATACCTACTGTTGCTTTTGTCTCGTTCTGGGCAGGACTTTTACTCGCGACGTACCTAGTCAGGGCCGCGAGTGGCGAAATGGTGCCGCTCCGGCATCAGCAAATTTTTATGACACCACTCCGACCTGAGCAGCCTTGGCGCTCTTCGATTGTTAAGCGATTGGATTGTCCCGTAGAAATACATGGTGATCCAACCTCCCAAGAGCTTATTGCGTAGAGCACACTGATTCAGCCTTGACCTTCTAGCTTTGGGCTTGCTTCTTCTTTCGGCCCTCCGTCCTGCTTCTCGTAGCAATTGCACTTGCTGTCTCCGTCACGTCGCCAAGAATATGCGGTGCAAAGCCGCTCAGTGGAATAGTAGTTCCGGCATAACATTGTCTTTCGCAAATGTTAGCCTGCACTGAAACGCGCGTGAGTAGCGCGTTTTCACGGCTCTCCCGGCACGTGCCGCATGACCTTCGATAACTCCTCCGCCTCCCCTCTCAGGGCTGCGTCCAGTTGCGCAAGGCTTTTGCGGTGAGCAACCATATCTACCGTGTCCACCGTGTCGCTGCCCAACATGCCGGCGAAACCGGCCTGCGTCCTGGCCGTCAGTGCCTGCCGCTGCTGCGTGATTTCCCGCATGCGGCTGCAGCGGGCGGATTCTTCGTCGACGAGCGCGGCCGCCGCTTCGCTCTGACCAACCGGAGGGGTGAAGGACTTGCCGCAGGTCTTGCAAGCGAGTGTGGAATTTCCCGGCGCGGCAACGCCAGGCTGGGTGTTGCGAGAAGACGAAGCAGGCATCGAACATTCCCCCGACTCTGCGATTCCCTTGATCGGGCCGGCCCGATGAAGAACGCACCGGCTTGGCTTTGTGCGGACCCGGGCTGGAGGAGCCCCTCTTGTTACCCGCGTGGCATGGACGATACGCCCACCACCGGAGGCGGTAAAGGCCCGGTGAAGCCGTGAATGTCGGGGCCGCCCAATTCTAGCTTTTCCTTTGCGCCCTCTCTTTTTTCCTCTGCGTCCTCTGCGTCAACGCTCTTAAGGCCGGCCCTCGGCCGGCTATGCCACTCTCGCAGCACACTACCCCTGGTCCATCCGAGCTGCCGTTACATCATTCACGACATTTATGGGCGTAATCCGGTATCCCGTGGACACGATATTCACGGTCTTTCAAACTCCCTCGACCACAACGATATTGCCCTTCGACGCCCGCATCCGGATCTGCTTCGGCACACGGTATTCCTCCGAGTCGTACCACTGGCGGGCGCGCGCGGCGCTTTCGAATTCCAGGATCACGATGCGCTTCGGATTCCAACTGCCTTCCAGCACGTCGATCTTGCCGCCGCGGACCACGAACTTTCCGCCGTACTGAGCCAGGGTCGGCCCGACCACCTTGCGATATTCATCGTAGGCGGCGGGGTCGTGGATTTCGATATCGACAATCATGTAAGCGGACATGCGGAGGCTCCCCGGTTCAAGAATCCGACAGGATAGAAAATCATGCGATCGAAAGCCAGCGAAAAACACAGGCCTTGAATCCGGGTCAAAGTGACGTAATCTTGGTGATGAAACGGCCGGACCGGCCGTGCCTGGACTTCAGCCGATGAAATACAAGGACTACTACGAAATCCTGGGCGTCCCGCGGGACGCCCAGGCCGATGCCATAAAGAAGGCGTATCGCAAGCTGGCGCACAAAACCCATCCGGACGTCTCCAAGGATCCCAAGGGGGAGGAGAAATTCAAGGATATCTCCGAAGCCTACAAGACCCTCAAGGACCCGGAAGCGCGGGCCGCCTACGACAAGCTGGGCAGCCACCGGCCAGGGGAGGATTTTCAGCCGCCTCCGGACTGGGGCCAGCAATTCGGCGACGGCAAATTCTCGTTCGAGGACATCGACCTTTCGGACCTGTTCGCCGGGCTCGGTGGCGCCAGGCGTGGCGGCGGCGCACGCGGCGGCAGCTTCCCGATTCCGGGCCAGGACTACGAAGTCGCTGCGCCGATCACGATCGAGGATGCCTGGCGCGGTACTGAACTGGAGCTGAATCTCAGCGTGCCGGAATACGACGAGCACGGCCGCATGCGTCGCGTGCCGCTGACGTTCAAGGCGCGCATTCCCAAAGGCGTGACGGACGGAGAAAGGCTGCGCCTGCCGGGCAAGGGCGGCAAGGGACTCAACGGCGGACCGAACGGGAATCTGTATCTCACCGTCGCGCTGCTGCCGCATCCGCTCTACCGCGTGACCGGCCACGATCTCTACCTGGATCTGCCGCTGTCGCCATGGGAAGCCGCGCTTGGCGCCAGCGTGGAAGTGCCGACGCTGGGCGGACCGGTCCGCCTCAAAGTGCCGGCGGGCACGAACACGGGGCAGAAACTGCGCCTCGGCAAACGCGGATTGCCGAAACGGCGCGAAGGCGAAGGCGACTTGTTCGCGATCGTGCAGATCGTCGTGCCCACCTCGCCCAGCGAGCGCGAGAAGGCGCTATTCAAGGAATTGGCGGAAGCTTCGAAATTCAATCCGCGCGCGTCATTTCCGACAGGAGATGAAAAATGAAAGTCGAACTCACCGATGCACAATGGCTGAG
Organism: Betaproteobacteria bacterium; assembly: GCA_016194905.1. Lineage (NCBI taxonomy): Bacteria > Pseudomonadati > Pseudomonadota > Betaproteobacteria > Betaproteobacteria bacterium. The sequence goes on along the minus strand of JACQAP010000017.1, from coordinate 7,146 downwards.
CGAGCATGCCGAGGTGTCAGTCGAGGAACTGGCGGAGTTGTCGGGATTGTCACCCGAGCTGCTGCGCGAACTGGTCAACTACGGCGCGCTGGTTCCGATCAATGCGCAGGTTCCGACCAATGCTGAAACGGCGCAGTGGACCTTCACCGCCGACTGCGTTGTCGCCGTGCGAACCGTGAGTCGCCTGCGCGAGGATTTCGATCTCGATGCGAATGCATTGTCCGTTGCCCTGACGCTGATCGAACGCATTCACGGGCTCGAAGCGCAGCTTCAGGACTTGCGTTCGCAATTCCCGACGCTGCGAGTCAAAAGGTAAACGGGGGAAAGGTCACCCTCTCCCCGGCCCTCTGACGGGGTACTCCGGGCTTCGCCAGGGTATCCCGTCAAGGGCGAGGGAATAATCAAGTGCAAGTGCTGCGTGCTGTGTACTGACTGCTATGAGAAAACTCGGGGTCCGAAACAGTTTGATGCGGATTGTCTGGAAGCCCGCCTTGGAGAGGGCCGAGATAAGCTGTTTTCCGGTAACGCTAGGCAGCGTCACCATCGGCTACGGTTACGCGCTGAACACCGATGAACTGGAGAGATTCAGGCTTACCGCCTTGCACCTCAAGGCAGAGTTCGATTGCTTCGCGGATGCGAACCATTAATTCGTCAAGAGATTTTGCCTGGGTATGACACCCCGGCAAAGAGGGCACGGAGGCCACGTAGAAGCCCTCGCCATCCCGCTCCACCACAACGTCAAAATCCCTTTTCATTCGCTCTCCATATGGAGCTAGGTTCCATGAGACCGTACTACCGGTCCGGCTGCAAATTATATTCCGATCCCGGTATTGCGAGTGAAAGGTCAAAGGGGTGTCACGTCCGTCACGGATTCACTTCTGGCATCATTGGCGGACACAGCGCATCCGGAGCCGGATGCCAATAACCGGGAGAGAGCCGCCATGAAAAACCGACTGATCACTGCAGCGTTCGCCGCACTGAGCCTGGCCGCCGTTCCGGCGCTGACGGCGCCACCGGTTGGATTCCCCGCCCCGCCGCCCAAAGTCAGCCCCGCGCAGGGCGCGATCGATTTTCACGTGCATTCCGAGCCCGATGTTTTCGGACGCAGCATGGACGACATCGACGTCGCCGTGCTGGCGAAACGCAAAGGCATGCGCGCGCTGGTGCTGAAGAACCACGTCACCATGACCGCGGACCGCGCGGTGCTGGTCATGAAAATGGTGCCCGGCATCGAGATCTTCGGCGGCATCGTGCTCAACAACGCCGTGGGCGGCATCAACCCGATGGCGGTCGAGTGGATGCACCGGATGTCCGGCGGGCGCGGCAAGGTGGTGTGGCTGCCGACCTTCGATTCCGACAAGCACGTCAAGACGCTGGTGGACCCGAAGGGCAGCGGCATCGTCGTCGCGCCCAACGGCGTCGTGACGCCGCAGCTCGAGGAAGTGCTGAAGATCATCGCGCGGGAAAACCTGGTGCTGGCGACCGGGCACATCCACGCCGAAGAGGTGATGGCCGTGGTCAGGCGCGCAAAGGAACTCGGCGTGAAGAACATCCTCATCACGCACGCGCTGACCAATATCCCCGGCCTGTCCATGGAGCAGGCCAGGCAGGTCGCGCAGATGGGCGCTTACATCGAGTATTGCTATCTGCAGTCGATGACCGGGCCGGACGCGCAGCACGCCTGGATGAAGCACTGGAGCAAGGTGACGCTCAAGGACGTGGCAAAGGTGGCCGGCGACATCGGCGCACAGCACATTGTGCTTTCCACCGACCTCGGCCAGCACGCGATGATGACGCATCCCGACGGGATGGAAGACATGATCACCGGCCTGCTCAAGGAAGGCGTATCGCAGGCGGACATCGACCTGATGGTGAAGAAGAACCCCGCGCGATTGCTGGGGCTGGAGGAGTAAGGCGCAAAACCGCCGTGAAAACGCGCAGTCCCATCGCGCGTTTCAGTGGAGGCTAACATTTGCGAAGGCCAATGTTATGCCGGAACTACAATTCCATCGCTCTGCGGACATCGTCCGCATCGTGGCAAAGGTTTTTTTACTGCATTTTCCGGTAAAGCCAGAAGTGTTCGTGACGGTCGCCGGGCCGTGAGCCGTCCCAGAACAGCGACCATGGTTCGCCGGGCGACTGTGCGCGGGGTGCGCGGGTCTGCACCAGAAGCAGGCCGCAATCGTTGCGCGCCGAGGCGTTCTCCTGCCGCTCGGTGACGATACCCGAGAAGTATTCGAAGATTCCCCGCTGGGATTCGCCGAGCGACCGGCTTGCAATGCAGCCGTGATCTGCCGGCAGCGCCCGCGCCAGTTCGGGCAGCATCCCGCGATAGGTCATGCCCGTGTCGACCCAGTTCACCATCAGCGTGCCAAGCAGCCCCCACACCGTTGCAACGCCGGCGGCCCAGATCATCACCGACCGGTACCGCCCCGACCTGTTCGAAATCAGCGTCAGCCATCCCGCGCTGAGCACGAGCGCGATGCACAGCAACAACAGTCGGACATGAGGCGCATAGAGCGGCTGCTTCTGCTGCAGGGAGGCTGAAAGTTGCGCGGGAAAGCCCAGATCGACCGCAAACCAGCATGCCCATACGGCAAGCGCGAGGCCGGTGAACAGCAACGCGGTTAGCCAGTGAAAGTATCGTGTCACGACCGGCGGCAGGTTCTCCAATCCCAAGACGCCGAGCAGTGCCAGCGGGATCAGCAACGGCATCGCATACAGTTCGCGCGCATCGGCGGCGGCGCTCAGCACGGTGAACATCACTGCGAACACCGTGGTTGCAATCTGCAGCGCCGCATCCGTGCGCACTTGCCGGCGCCGGATCCACAACGCGCGCAGCGCGAACGGCAGCGAAGGCAACGCAAACCAGAGCAGAAGCTTCGTATAGGCATACGGTTCCGCCACGGGGCCGAGGTGCGCAAAACCGAGGAAGCGGCCGAAGTTGTTGGTCCAGAACCAGTCGATGAAAAGCTGCGGGGACCGCAGGTAGAGCGCCACCGACCAGATGCCGAGCCACGGCGCCGCCGCGAGGAAGGCAATGCACAACACGGCGAGATAGCGCCGCGTGCGCCACTGCGCATAACACACAGGCAGCAGCAGCGCGGTGATGCCGATCACGCCGGGGGCGAGCAGGCCTTTCGCCATGAAGCCGAGGCCGATGCCGGACCCGAGCCAGAATCCGCCGGCAAGCGGGCGCCGCAATGCAAGCGCGAAACCGTAGATCGCGATCGCGAATCCGCACAGCAGCGCATTGTCGGTGACGAGTTGGTGCGCGTGGATCGCCAGCCCGAGGCTGCCGATCAGCAGCAACGGCGCGACCCACACAGGCCGCGATGGCAACAGCACCGAACTGGCGCGCGCCGTGAACAGCGCGGCGAGGCCGACGAAGAATGCGCAGGCGAGCCGCGCGGCGTCGTACAGCGGAAGGACCGGCGAGGCGATCTTGGCGAACAAGGCCGCCACCAGATAGAAGATCGGCGGCTTTTCCATGAAGGGCTCGCCGGCCAGCGTCGGCACAACCCAGTCGCCGGTGCGCAGGATGTGATTGACGAGACCGAAGGTGTAACCTTCGTCGGGCTTCCACGGATCGTGGCCGATCAGGCCGGGCAGCATCCACGCGCAGAAGATCAGCAGCGCGATCGCGGTCGGGTGATATGCGATCCACCGGCGCACCTGGGCGCCGATGGGCCCGCCGGGTGCGACGACTGGCGACGGAATCGACTCGGGCAAACTGGTGCGGAACAAGAACGGATTCGCTGGGTTGAAAGTTTAGGGCCTTCCGGCGCCGGCTGTCATTTTACTGTACTCCATGCCGCCAGGCATCCGGATCGAAACGCGGAATCTAACGGTGTTTTCTTAAGCCAGACTTAAGGACGATCTCCCGAGGCGAGCAAACGCACGACGTCGCGCAATTCGCCGGCATTCACGTCGGACACGGCCCAGAACTGCATGCCATCGCCGGTCCAGTGCGCGACATTGAACCCCTGGCGCACGGCGAACACCGGGTCTTTCGATGATTCGCCAGCGTCGGGCCAGACGAAAACATTGATCGTGTGCCGCTTCAGCCGATATACCAGCGCCGCGACCGGGCGCTGACCCAGATAATCGAGCCGGCCGCCAGCGAGAGGAATGCCTTCGGCAGCAAGATCTTTCACCGGCGGCGCATAGTCGAGCTTGCCCGAGAACCACGGCTTCACCGCGTGCTTGTCCGACGATTCCACGTCGACCAGATGCGCACTCATCAAGGACCGGACATGGCTGTCCACGACCGCCTGCGCAATGCGATCCTCATCGCCGGTACCGCGCAATGCCAGCATCACCGCGATACTGGCCACGACGCCGACTGCGAAAGCCGCGCCCATGTTCGTCCAGCGCCGCCACGCTTCCATCGGCAAGGCCAGCGCTCCCGCCGCGGCAATCTCCCCAGCGCGGCCCGTGCCGATCTCCGCGATCCTCGCGTCGATCCGCGCTCTGAGCTGCGGTGGCGCGACATGACGGGTCGCCCCGGCCTTGATCAGTGCGCTCAGATCATCGTCACGTTCGTCCATGGCTCATCCTTCCTCGTCCAGCCGGCCCAGACGCGCGCGGAGCATCGCCCGGGCGCGCGATAAGCGCGACATGACCGTGCCGACGGGAACGTTTGCGATCAGCGCAATTTCCTCGTAGGCAAGTTCTTCGAGTTCCCTCAACACGATCACCTCGCGGTAAACCGACGGCAGCCGCTCGATCGCTTCGTCGATGCGGGCGCTCTCGATTTTGCGGATCAGCCGCATCGCAGGATCGCCCCCACCGGCTTCGGCCGATCGTTCGGCGAACTCGCTGTCGCGCTCTTCGTCGAACTCGATCTGGTCGCCGAACTGCCGGCGCTTGCCCAGCAGCGAGTAGCAGGTGTTGCGCACGATCGCGAGCAACCAGGGCCGCGCCTCCTCGCCCCGCAGGTGATCGAAGAAGCGGAAGGCGCGCAGATACGCGTCCTGTACCGCGTCCCGCGCGCTGTCGTCGTCCTTCAGCAGCCAGCGGGCCAGGTTATAGGCCGCGTCGAGATGCGGAAGCACCACCGCCTCGAATTGCTGTGTCCTGATGTCCAACCCGGCTCCTCCGCGATTGCGGCTTCGAGCTGAATATTGTATGCCGGCCAATTTTTGGTTTCCGTTTCCGTTGTGCCCTATTGCGCAGGTTCCTCGATGCCATACCGGGCGGCAGGGCGTTTTATTCCCGCATTTTTTGCGTTGCACCGGGAATAAGGCCGGGCGGCGTCCGGTATTGCACTCCGGAAGCACAGGCTGCGGCCTGCCGTCCCATCAATCTTCAGGAGAATCACAATGATCGATCGCCGACGTTTTCTGCAATTGGCCGCCGTGGGTGGCGGTGCCGTCTTCGGGTCCGCCTTGCCCGGTTCGGTCCGCGCTGCCGGGAAGAACGGTACCGCGGGTTACGAGGAATTCTTTTTCGTGCAGTTGTCCGATACCCACTGGGGATACAGCGGCCCCGCCAACCCGCAGGCTGACAGCACGCTGCGCAAAGCCGTGGCGACCGTCAATGCGCTGGATATCCAGCCCGACTTCATCATGTTCACGGGCGACCTGACCCACACCACCGACGATTCCGCGGAGCGGCGCCGGCGCTTGACCGAGTTTCGCGGCATCGTAAGCGAACTCAAGGTCAAAGACGTGCGCTTCATGCCCGGAGAACACGATGCCTCGCTCGACAGCGGCGCGGCGTACAAGGAGCTGTTCGGCGAGACGCACTATTCGTTCGATCACAAAGGCGTGCACTTCGTCGTGCTCGACAACGTCTCCGATCCCGGCGCGAGCGTGGGCGAAACCCAGTTGCAGTGGCTGAAAGCCGATCTCGCCAGGCTCGGAAAGTCCACGCCGATCGTCGTGTTTACGCATCGCCCGCTGTTCGATCTGGCGCCAGCCTGGGATTGGGCGACCCGCGACGGCGCAAAGGCGATCGAAATTCTCATGCCCTATCCGAACGTGACCGTGTTCTACGGCCACATCCACCAGGAGCATCACCATCAGACCGGGCATATCGCTCACCACTCGGCAAAGTCGCTGATCTTTCCGCTGCCGGCGCCCATGTCCCAGCCCAAGCGTGCGCCGCTGCCGTGGGATCCGGCGCAGCCAAACAAGGGACTGGGCTTCAGGGAAGTCGAAACGGAAGTCAACGACGCCCGCTACAAGATCACCGAGTTCCCGGTCGTGAAGGGCTGATGATGAACAGGCGACAGGCACTCAGGCAGGTCGGCGCCATCGCATTGCTCGGCGCATTGGCCGGCGGCGCCGCGACAGCTCGTCGTTCCGTTGCATCCGGGAATGCGCAGGTGATCGAAGTGGTGGCGCAGCGATTCCGCTTTACGCCGAACGAGATCGCGCTCAGGAGCGGTCAATCGGCCGTCCTGGCGATCACGTCGCTCGACTTCGTGCACGGTTTCAAGGTGCCGGAACTGGGAATCCGGACCGACCTGGTTCCCGGCAGGGTGACCCGGGTGACGATCAAAGCGCTCGCGCCGGGCCGCTACGACTTCCTCTGCGACAACTTCTGCGGCGGCGGCCACGAGGAAATGAACGGAACGATCATCGTATCGGATTGAGCCGCGCCGCCAGAAATCAGAGGCGAGAGGAAGGAGATCGAGATCGGCTTGTCGCCTTTACTCAGTTGCAGTAGTCGCCATTCGATCTGGCGGGTACTGTAAAGTTAGATCGCGACTCTAACCTGCCTCTTGAACGGCTGAACGCGGCCAATTCCAGAAGTTTTGCTATACGCTCGAAAGCGGACCTTTGTCGGCAATGTCCGACCCTACGCGGTCATTTACATGCTCTAGACAGAGGTCGTTTCCGTGCCCAAACTATCGAAGCGGGGATGAAGGAAATATGACGAGAGTCTTGTTATCTTGCACTGATGTGCTATCCCAACACGCGCCTTGTTATCCGAACAAGAAGTCTGGATTATCCCAACAACGCGGTGTTATCCCGCGACGGTGCAGGATAATTACAAGTTGAACTAAACCGCCTAGTCGGCGGTGGTTTCCTTGTGCATGCGCCTGCGCGTGTAGCCAGCCGTCTCCTGTAATTTTCCATCCGCTTCATCACGAAGTCTCGAGGATATGTGCTCGATGGTGAGCTCTGCCACGCTGTT